>JAMOMM010000123.1 GCA_027067085.1 Hyphomicrobiales bacterium | reverse complement strand
CATCGTTAAAATTGGTTAGTTTTCGTAGTGATAACTAACTCTAGGTACAAAAAAGGGTCGGACAGTGCCGACCCTTTCAATTTACGTAGACCTAAAGTTTTTAAATTAGCCTTTAAGCCAATTTAGCACTGTGTCTGCATCTGAAACTTCAAATGGATCTGCACCGTGGTTGTCTTCAAAGCCATCTTCAACAAACATTTGTTTGATTTCACTGTCGTCGACAACCATTGCATAGCGCCATGACCGCATACCAAAGCCAAGATTTGACTTTTCAACTAGCATGCCCATTTTGCGCGTAAATTCACCATTGCCGTCTGGCAACAAGAATACGTTTTCAACTTTTTGAGCAACGCCCCATTGGTACATAACGAATGCGTCATTTACAGACAAACACACAACAGCATCTACGCCTTGTGCTTTAAATTCTTCATAAAGCGCTTCGTAACGTGGAAGGTGGCTGGTTGAGCATGTTGGCGTAAAAGCACCTGGCAATGAGAAGACAACAACTTTTTTGCCTTTAAACACGTCATCACTGGTTAGCTCTTTCCAGTCAAATGGGTTATCGCCACCAGCGTCGGTACGCACGCGGGTTTGAAATGTTGCATCAGGTACATTTGTTAAAAAAGCCATGTTGCTTCTCCTGTTAGATGATAAAATTGAGATATAAAAATTCCAGCTAATAACTAGACGCACTCTAAACTAAAGCCAATAGGCCATTTTGACTTTCTATCATTTATTCACCACTAACCTAACTTAGATGTGGGTTAACTAAGCCTCACCGATTTTCGTAAACTCAACAATGCGGGTGCTGCTACTCGTTTTACCCAACCCTTGTCGTAAAACATATCAAGCAGCGCCGTGCCGAGCGATGTCTGGGCCTTCTTTCATATCTACAACACCTTGGTGCTTTATGCTCTCAATGCTCTTCAAAACACAGTCCATGGTCAGACAGGGATTGAATAACATAGCACTCGCCTACCCGCTTACCTGTGCATTTTGACGAAATACGGATGAGTTCTTTTTCGAGGCGTTGAAGGCAGGCGATTTTGTCTTGGATGGTTTTTAGGTGTTGACGGGCAATTTCATCGGCAGCGCTGCAAGGTTTATCAGTGTCGGTGCTCAAATCGATCAATTGGGCGATCGCATCGGGGCTGATCCCAAGGTCGCGAGCATGTTTAATAAAGCGCAATTGCTTGAGCGTATCAGGTTCATAGCGGCGCTGATTGCCATCGGAGCGATGCGGTGGGGCGATGAGGCCTTGTTGCTCATAATAGCGGATGGTGGTGACTTTCACCCCTGTTTGCTTGGATAACTGCCCGATTGATAACATTTCATAACCTTTCCCAACCTCTAGTGACTATAGATATTACACCATACTCACGAAAACAATCAAGTGAACATGAAAGCGAAATAAAACGATGCCTGCTGGATAGGGTTGTGGTGGCAAAACAAGTTTCGACGGTTTATCAGATTGTTGAATTGGCGCGGGCTGAGTGGCGCGGACTGAGTGGGTTGGGCTGAGCGCGGTGGCTTATTGACGTGCGCGTGAATATCAGCGCATCACACTCTCCACCGTCATTCTCGGACTTGATCCGAGAACCCAGTGCGCCAAAGGTGATGTCTGCTAGCCTTCTGGATCTTCGGATCAAGTCCGAAGATGACGATGGGGGAGAAAGATAACGACGGGGGAAAAAGATAACGATGAGGGGATGATAGGTGACGATGGAGGGGCCTAACACTAAGCATTAGTTCCAAACCGCTAATTCATATCCCTGTGGGTCGGTAAATTGGAAGCGGCGACCACCGGGGAATGCAAAAATGGGTTTGGTGATTTTTCCGCCCGCGTTGATGACGTTTTGCAAAGCCTGTTCTAAATCAGTTGCATATAAAACCACCAACGGACCGCCTGTGACTATGTCTCCTTGCGTGGCGGCAAGCCCGCCTTTGCGTTCACCATCGTTAAACTCGCAATAGACAGGGCCAAAATCAGTAAAAGTCCAACCAAATGCCGCGCCATAAAATGCTTTGGCTTTGGCGATGTCGTTTACGTTGAACTCGATGTAGTCAACGCCGTTGTTGTTATGATTATTCGTCATTGTTCTACCTTTTGGTTACTTTTCTTTACACAAAACACCACCCATCAGCGCCTTTTCAACACCTGTCGTCATGGGGAACGTTAGTGGCAATTTTTTCAAACTGCGCACAGCCAAATAAGCAAAGGCTTGAGCTTCCATGGCATCGCCATTGAGTGCCTGTCGTGTTGAAATGAATTCACTTCCAGCAACGAACGGGTTTGCTAACGCAACCCCTGCCTCGTCTCTGCAAGTGAATGCTTGAACGCGCTCAAACTCGACATGCTCTAGGCTATGAGCTTCGGCTGGTGTGACGATACCCTGAACATTGGCCGCGATGCGGGACATAAGGAATTTGTTGCGCCTGCCACCGCCGCAGATGATCCAGTCTTGTGGTGGTTGGGCAAACCATTGCGCAGCGTTAGCGATGGATTTAGCGGTGATCTCTACCAAGGTTCGTGCGCCATCGGCGGGGCTTAGGTGTTCAACGCCTTCGAGGGTAAAATCAAAACGGTCGAGCGACTTTGGAACGGGTTGGTTGAAATATGGATTGACCATGTAGTCGTGCAAAACCTGCTCGTTCAGTTGGCCCGTGCGAGCAAACTCACCGTCCTTGTCAAACGCTTGGCCCGTGTGTTTAAGCACCCAATCATCCAGCATCGCATTGCCGGGCCCGCAATCAAAGGCGGTGATTTCATCATGTTTATTGATATAGGTGATATTCGAAATACCGCCGATATTTACAAAAGCTAATGGCCGCGTTTCAATTTGACTAGCAAGGGCTTGATGGAACACGGGAACCAAAGGTGCGCCCTGCCCACCCGCTGCCACATCTGCGGCGCGCAAATCGTAAACCACATCAATGTGAAGAGCTTTTGCCAACGCCTTACCGTCACCCAATTGAACCGTCAATTGATCTTGCGGACGGTGCAAAACGGTTTGGCCATGAAAGCCGATAACGTCTATATCTGAATCGGTTAGATTGTTTTGTTGTAAAAATGATTCAACCGCACGGGCATGAGCTGATGTGATTTCAGCTTCGATCTGGCTTAGGTTGTCTGGGCGCTCATCGCGGTGTTTAATTTGCGTTGCAGTTTGCATAGCTTGGGTCAGATTTTGTCGCATATCAGCATCAAACTCAAAGGCCGCGGTGGGGCCAAATTCGACCATGTTTTGACCATCGGTTTTAATCAACGCGACATCGATGCCATCCATTGATGTGCCACTCATTAAGCCGATTGCTGTTAAAATCTTTAT
>JAMOMM010000122.1 GCA_027067085.1 Hyphomicrobiales bacterium | reverse complement strand
CAAAGAGCTTTTAAACCCAATGCTTAAAGGCTGGCTTGATGAAAACCTTCCACGCATGGTTGAACGCCTCATTCGTGAAGAGATTGAGCGTGTAGCTCGTGGCGGAGCGCGGTGAGCTTAAAGTGTGGCGGAGCGCGGTGAGCTTAAAGTGTGGCGGAGCGCGGTGAGCGTAAAGTGTGGCGGAGCGATGCCTCATTGATAAACTGGCGTTAGATTGCCAATGTTTTGCTGCTTTTTTAACACACAAAGCCACAGCTGCCTTGCAAGTTTGACGTGAGACCTTTAAACCGCTCCTGAAGCGATTTTATAATTAAAGGGTTGGCCTATATTCGGCCAGTGTATCACAATGTTAGATAAGCATTTCAAACCGCAAGACGTTGAACAGCGACTATATAATGACTGGGAAGAATCTGGTGCATTCAAATGCGGCCAGCGCCCCGATGCTGAACCGTTTTGTATTGTCATGCCGCCACCCAATGTGACGGGATCTTTGCACGTTGGTCATGCCCTTGATGTCACCATCCAAGATGTTTTAAGCCGCTTTCACCGCCTAAAAGGCAAAGACGTTCTATGGCAACCGGGCACCGACCACGCAGGTATCGCTACCCAAATGGTTGTTGAACGCCAGCTCATGGAATCGGGTGAAGAAACCCGTTGGCAAATGGGCCGTGAAAAATTCGTAGAACGGGTTTGGCAATGGAAAGAAGAATCAGGCGGCACCATCACCCGCCAACTTCGCCGCCTTGGTGCGTCATGTGACTGGTCACGTGAACGCTTCACCATGGATGAAGGCTTGTCTGATGCTGTTCGCAAAGTATTTATTCAGCTGCACAAAGAAGGCCTGATTTACAAAGACATGCGTTTGGTAAATTGGGATCCAAAATTGCTCACCGCGATTTCTGACTTGGAAGTTGTCCCGACAGAAAAAGAAGGCAGCCTTTGGCACTTCAAATATCCAATTGAAGGTGAAGACGGAAAATTCATTATTGTTGCCACCACACGGCCAGAAACCATGCTGGGCGATACAGGCGTTGCCGTTCATCCTGATGATGAACGTTACAAAGACCTTATCGGCAAACACATCATTTTGCCGCTCGTTGGCCGTCGCGTGCCAATCGTTGCTGATACCTATGCCGACCCTGAACAAGGTTCAGGCGCGGTAAAAATCACACCTGCCCATGACTTTAATGACTTTGAAGTTGGCAAGCGTTGCGATCTAGCCAAAATCAATATTCTTGATATGCACGCCGCTATCAATATTAAAGATAACGAAGAATTTTTGCTAGGCCTGCCGCAAAGTGATGAGCTGATCGAAACCATGAAACTGCATGGGGTTGATCGCTTCGAAGCGCGCAAGATTATTGTACAGCGTTTTGAAGATGCAGGTTTGCTTGAAAAGATTGAACCGCACCTCAACAAAATTCCTTATGGTGATCGATCCGACGTTGTCATTGAACCATGGCTAACGCCACAATGGTACGTAAACGCAGAAGTTCTTGCTCAACCCGCAATTAAAGCTGTTGAGGATGGCACAACAAAATTTGTGCCAGACAACTGGTCAAAAACCTATTTTGAATGGATGCGTAACATTCAACCATGGTGTATTTCTCGCCAACTTTGGTGGGGACATCAAATCCCAGCTTGGTATGGACCAGATGAAGAAATTTTTGTGGCTGACAATGAAGCAGAAGCTTTAGCTGCTGCCAAAGCTCATTATGGCAAAGATGTTGAACTGCGCCGTGATGAAGATGTTTTAGACACATGGTTCTCATCGGCGCTTTGGGCGTTTTCAACGCTAGGCTGGCCAGAAAATACCAAAGAGTTAGAAAAATTCTATCCAACGAGTGTACTTGTCACTGGCTTGGACATTATTTTCTTCTGGGTTGCCCGGATGATGATGTTGGGTATGCACTTTATGAAAGATAAAGACGGTAACTCAAAAGTACCGTTCGATACCGTATATATTCATGCGCTAGTCCGTGATGAGCACGGCGATAAAATGTCTAAATCCAAAGGCAACGTCATTGACCCGATTGAACTGGTTGATGAATTTGGTGCTGATGCGTTACGCTTCACGCTTGCTGCAATGGCAGGGCAGGGCCGCGATATTAAATTGTCGGTCTCACGCATTGAAGGCTATCGCAATTTCGGCACCAAACTATGGAACGCTGCACGCTTTTGCGAAATGAACGAGTGCTTTGGCTTAGGGGCGTTTGATCCTCAAGGCGCGCGCTTGCCGCTCAATCGTTCGTTATTAGGCAAAACGGCCAAGGTCGCAAACACCGTTGCAACGGCGATTGACGAGCACCGTTACAACGAAGCAGCCAACGTGCTGTATGGTTTTGTGTGGAATAATTTCTGCGATTGGCATTTAGAACTCATCAAATCGACAATGTTTGGCGATGATGAACAAGCCATTTTGGAAACCCGCCAAACCGCTGGTTTCGTGCTTGACCAAATCCTCATCATGTTACATCCAATGATGCCGTTTATCACCGAAGAGCTTTGGCAACAAACTGCTGGTGAAGGCAAAACCCGCGACAGTTGGTTGATGGATCAAAGTTGGCCGCAGTTTGATTTGCAAGACGATGATGCTGACAAACAAGTAGATTGGCTGATTGAATTTATCACCCAAGTGCGTTCTGTTCGCGCTGAAATGAATGTCCCAGCGGGCAAAAAGGTTGATTGCGAATTGGTCGAAGCCAACGCAGAAAGCCGCCGATTGGCCGACCAATGGGAAGACGAAATTATTCGACTCGCACGTTTAGAAACTTTTCAAATATCTGAGTATGTGCCAGAGGGGTCAGCGCAAATCGTTTTTGGCGAAGCAACAATCTGCTTACCCCTTAAAGGTATGATCGATATTGATGCCGAAAACGCACGATTGGAAAAAGAACTTGAAAAACTCGCCAAAGAAATAGGCGCGATTGAGGGACGACTAAACAACCAAGGCTTCGTTGCTAAAGCGCCAGAAGCGGTGATTATCGAAACCAAAGAAAAATTAGCCGACTTAAAAGCACGATCTGAGAAAGTTGCTGAGGCAAAAGCGCGTTTGGCAACGGCGTAATACTTGATTGCCCGTCATACCTGTGAAAACGGGTAAGACGGGCAAATTTATTAGCGTAAAATTCGAGGCTTAACGATAAGTCTTCAAGCAAGAATAATAACGGTGCCACCACATTGGATCGCCTGTCCATTTGGCTTTGTTTTTATAAAACTGACAATATGATTTTGCGTATTCATTAGCACCGTTTGCTTGAACTGGAGAAGATGCTGCAAAAGCAAATGCCATTGCCGAGGCTGAGATAATTGATAGGGCGAGTAGTTTTTTCATTTTTTT
>JAMOMM010000121.1 GCA_027067085.1 Hyphomicrobiales bacterium | reverse complement strand
ACATGATGGCCTACATTACTTTTTGCCCAGTCACGCCCTAACCACTGAGAAAACAATGACTTATCCCCTATTTCTACACACTGCCAGTTTTTTTTATACAAACGATAAACAACTAAATAGGGTCGAATTCCCAGCATTTCAGGACTATCAATACGAAATTCCGCTTGAGCCCAGCAAGAGAATCCCGTCTGTAAACGTGACGTTCCACTTTCCCACAACGCTCTTAGGTCGTGTTGACGCGTGATGTAAACTTGACCAGAATTGTCCTTTTGTTCAACTCGTTCAAGCCCATCAACTTCCTGTAGATCCCCACTCAACCACCCACTCCCCCGCGCTACTATTTCTTTAGCGGCTTTAAGAGATCGCTGACCAGCCTGTGTAAGATAATATTGCTGGCCAATAAGTGCAAACATGCGTTCACCTTTGGCCATTTCAATATAGTCGATATGGCGGCGAATTGTTTGCCTAGTTGAGCTAACGATTTTAGTGGCTTTTGTAAGATTAAGAGTTTCGGATAAAGCGACAAATGACCGAAGCATTTCAAAAAGTAAACCATCACTTTGTTTCTTTGACATAGAACTTCCTGAGTTTGTATCAACCGCAAAACTTGCTAAGTGTGTTATTGTACAATTTATCACACACTAATGACACATTTTTTTATCACTACTGAGTAATATCTCATTAGTTGCTTTCTCATCTTGAGATGCTTAAGGAGGTGCTGGGAGATATTTATTAGCAAAACGATATAAATAACCAATCTATTACGCTGTGGCGGTCGGCAGATTTGGTTCTGTTTCGGCTGTTGTTACTGGATGCTAGAAAAATAACGTTGAAAAATACTGAGGACAAAATGAGCAAGAATGCAAAAAGCTCAATCGCTAACCTTATTGACAACTACGCTGAAGCCAAAATTAATTTAACAAAAGTTTTAACTTCAGATGAGCTTCAAAACTATTCTTATGAAAATAAAGCGCTATGTACAGCGGAAAATGAAATGTCCGTTTGTTTCGAACGTTTATTGAAGGCAAAACCACAAAGTTTGAATGAAATGATTGTTAAATTTCAAATATTTTTCGCAGAATTAGAGTCTGAAGCTGAACTAACACACTACCATCACAAAGCCTTACAGTGTATTCTCAACGATTTACGGTCATATAAAGATCAATCAAAATAAAAACTGATCCGAATACTAAAAAACTTTTACAACTTTGTTTGACAAACTATCGTTGATATTGCCGATTAAATCGTCGCTAGAACTCTTCTTTTTAGTGCAGTTTTTTCATAGCGTAGTCACTGACAACTCTATGTTGTCAATGTGTTACTATGATTTAAGTTTACTTTATGCCAAAACCCCTTCCTAAAGCTTGCAGGACTGCCCGCACAGTCCAGAAATGGTCAATGATTGACTTAGCTGACAACGCAAAAATAGTACAATTTACAATCAACCTACTTGAAAAGGGCAACACTACACGCCACTAACCGCTGAAAAAATTATTGCAGCTTTCACCGCTAACAAGGTTGAAATAGCCAACGGTGACGGTACAAGGGCAAGATTATTACTATGATAAAGCCAATTTGCAGACTTATCGATAAACACCTCGTGCTTGGTGTATCGAACTGGGCATCCCATGGCGCGAGTAAGTTAAAAAATTATAGTTTCCAAACAGTACGCAGTACAGTTAGGGGATGGCAATGTGAGCGTTTTGGTCCTTCTCTTAAAACTAATTTCCGAAGCGTTAGAGGTGACAGTCGAATCACTGGCAACAAGAGGTTAAGCCAATCTCCAGCAAGCAGTATAATTTTCAACACCTGACAAAACCCACGCACCACATTCGCATCAATCTCACTCAGAAAGCAAAGTAGGAAAGCCTCTTAGGCAGAAATCAAACACTACGCTTTCCACACCTTCGACCAACTATTGTTCGGAAACAAGGGCAAGAACAGTTACCTTACATCAGTTCGCACGTTGCTTAATCATCTGAACTTTTAAAATGGGGATAGAAATAGTGCGATCAAACGTTTGCGCAAACACATCTGAAACCAAGCTAAATAGAAACACTATTATAAGCGCTATTTTATAATCAGCAAACACTTGATTTTTCGTGACGGTGTAATATTGAGGGCTTAAAGTTGCGGTGCATCTATAAACTCCAGCCTCAATCGGTTTCCAGCTCTCCATGCTACTCGGCAAAACTGAGGAGGAGCATTCGAGTTATTCATAATAAGGTAAAAATAGCTTTGTTCTCTCAAAGCATCCTCATTCTCAATCATTAACCCATTCTGTGTATTATGTAAAATTTTACAAATTACTGCAGGCTGATCTTGACTAAGTAGAATGATCATTCCTTGTAATTTTGCTTCAGTCACAGTTCTCACCTCACTTATGCCTAAGAGCTAGGGTGCGGTTTGGAGGTCGCACCCCAACTCATACATGCTGCTAAAATAATGCAGTTAGCACCATGTATTATAAGGAACCTGACAGCCCGTGCTTGTTTGAAGCTTACCGTTTTCTTTAAAAAACCAATAAGCTAGACTACCCATTAACGAGCTACCCAGCTTTAAAGCCGATCATAGATGATCGGTTTTGTTGAGAGATAAAGCAACTATGAAACTACTATCTAGAAGCTAATGCAGCAAGCTTGCCTAAACCTTTTTGGTAGAAGTGGGCTTGCCACGGTTTTGTTCTGTGTCCTTGAATGGATTATTAGCCATCAAGGAGAACGACAACAACACAGTGAACCGCCCCTAGTTTGTCGGAGGCTCCTATTCCATAGTAAAAGGAGCTATTATGAGCAAAACAAGAAACAAATTTTCACTTGAGGTTCGGGCACGAGCGGTTCGGATGGTGTTGGAGAATGAGGGCGATTATCGATCTCGCTGGGCGGCAATCACATCTATTTCAAACAAAATTGGATGCGCGCCACAAACTTTGAGCAGTTGGCCTGAACGCAAAGAAGTTGATAGTGGTATGCGTGCAGGCATACCGAGTGATACGGCCGATAAGATGAAGGCTTTAGAACGAGAGGTTCAAGAGCTACGCCAAGCCAACGAGATTTTACGCAAAGACCGCCCGTTCAAACGATGACCAACTTTATTGATGAACATCGTAAGATGTACGGGGTCGAGCCAATTTGTAAAGTTATGCCGATTGCTCCGTCAACTTACTATGCTCGTTTAGCCTAGCGCATTGACCCAAACAAACTGTCTAGACGAACAAAGCGGGATGTCATTTTAAAGCCTGAGATTAAGCGTTTATTTGAAGCTAATCATGAAGTCTATGGTGTACGCAAAGTCTGGCGTCAAATGCACCGAGAAGGCTTTACCGTTGCCAGATGTACTGTGGAGCGATT
>JAMOMM010000120.1 GCA_027067085.1 Hyphomicrobiales bacterium | reverse complement strand
GTTATAGTGGTAGGTGAATGGTACAATCACCGAGAGCAATGCTCCTGTTTAACCACCTCATAATTTGTCAAAATGCCTTGGGTCTAAGCTTTCGTGCACTCACTTTCTGCCGCATCAATCAAGTCCAACAATCAATTTCTGAAACTAGGTGCGACCGCACCTCGGCCGTTCAGGCCGCGCTAGCGCAGCATACGAGCAACGCGAGTTAGCGTGAGCGGTGTCCAAAGCTGTCTGTAGTCATTATACATTCTTCAATAAATAACATTTGACAAACGTTCTAAATTTGGTAACTTTGTAACAATAATAACAAATTAAGGATATTTAGTATGTCACCAGTAATTCGTATTCCAGGAAATTTACACCAAAGACTTGAAAAGCATGCAGTAGGGTTTGATACTCCTGCAAATGTTATTGAAAGGTTGCTTGACATAATTGAAGGTATTGAGCCAATGGATAGAACAGAAAGTGTGGTTTTAAAAAATAATAAGACGTTACCTATTAAGTTAGATCCTGAAGATGTTGGTGTATTTAAAGATCTTTTAGTTGAAAAAAAGAAAGCCAATATCAAAATAATTTATAATGATGGGCGTACAGAAACAAAGTCTTGGAACGCGTCTCGGTTCACAGAAAAATCTAATGTATTTGGTAATTTGCGCAGTCGTCCGGACTTTCGAAATGGTGTTTGGCAAGATTTAGGAATTGAAGAGGTAGTAGTTAGTATAATTTAGTTATAAAAGACTAGAAGGATATTTGAGGCATATCCCATAGGAAGGGGTTTTTAGCCCGTGATTGGATCGCATGAATTGCAACTATTGGCTAGAATTTACCATCAACCGTCACTAACACCAATCTGTCATACCAGTGCTTGACACTGGTATCCATGGTTCGCGCTTTGAGTGTTTTATTGTTGTTGAAATGGTTAATTTTGCTAATTCAACAGCTGATAGTCCCTGTACTTTTGCGGAGTGGATACCGGTGTCAAGCACCGGCATGACAGAGTATGGGTTGTGGAGTGGAGGTGCTGTGATTTGTGAATTTGCGGGAAGGTAAATACGGGTAGGGGTTTAAAGGTTCCGTTCACGCTAACTCGCTTTGCTCGTGCGCTACACTAGGCGCGGCGCATAAGCGCCGAGGTGCGGTCGCACCTAGTTTCAGAATTTGCCAAAACTTTCAGCGTGCGATTGGTATTCTCCGTAAACTTCGGAGGAGGTGTAGCCGAACGACTAAGCGCGACCGCGCTTCGGGGCTAATGCCCCGCGCGTCATGTCGAAGACATGCATTCGCATGATGAGCAGCGTTGGGCGCAGCCCATCAGCGTGAACGGAACCTTTCAATCCTTGCCGTATATTTTCCTGCAAAAACCAAACAAGTGGTCAGTTGGTCGCAGTGGATACCGGTGTCAAGCACCGGTATGACAAAGAGGGTGTGTTGTGGAGTGGAGGAGGCGTAGCCGAACGACTAGGGCCAAAGGCCCTCGGCGCTAATGCGCCGCGCCAGCGCAGGCCCGAGCGTAGCGAGGAATAGCCGTGAGCGGAACCCAACCCTCCCCAACAAACCCCACAAAAAAAGCGCGGCCATGACGACCGCGCTTTCAATTTGTCTAATGTGTGACGGGCACTAGTGCCTTAGTCGTCAGAATCTTTCTTGGTCAAATCTTCGCCAGTTTCCTGATCGACAGCTTTCATGGACAAGCGAACTTTGCCCCGGTTGTCGATACCGAGAAGTTTGACTTTGATTTCATCACCTTCGTTGACAATGTCAGTTACTTTCTCAACCCGCTTAGGGGCAAGTTCTGAGATGTGAACCAAGCCGTCTTTTGGACCAAAGAAGTTTACGAATGCACCAAAATCAACAACCTTGACGACTTTACCGTCATAGATAACGCCAACTTCTGGCTCATCAGTGATTGACTTGATCCATTTGATCGCCGCTTCAATTGACTCTTTGTCAGATGAAGCCACTTTAATGGTGCCATCATCAGCGATGTCGATTTTCGCGCCAGTTTTTTCAACGATCTCGCGGATGACTTTACCGCCCGCACCAATGACTTCACGAATTTTGTCAGTTGGTACATTGATTGTTTCAATGCGCGGCGCATATTCACCAACACCATCACGGCCAGCCGTTAGGGCGTTCGCCATGTTTTCCAAGATGTAGTTACGACCATCTTTGGCTTGATCGAGCGCTTGCTCCATGATCTCTTTAGTGATGCCAGTGATTTTAATATCCATCTGCAAAGATGTAATACCTTCATCTGTACCAGCCACTTTAAAGTCCATATCGCCAAGATGATCTTCATCACCAAGAATGTCAGATAGAACAGCGAACTTTTCGCCTTCAAGAATAAGGCCCATAGCAATACCAGCAACGGGTTTGCGAACAGGAACGCCCGCATCCATCATCGCCAATGATGCGCCACAAACCGACGCCATTGAAGAAGAACCGTTTGATTCAGTGATTTCTGAAACAACGCGGATTGTGTATGGGAATTGCTCGGTTGTTGGCAACATTGGGTGCATTGCGCGCCATGCCAATTTACCGTGGCCAATTTCGCGGCGACCTGTAAAGCCCATGCGTCCAACTTCACCCACTGAATAAGGAGGGAAGTTATAATGAAGCAAGAAGCTTTCTTTATAGGTGCCATCTAAGCCATCGATGAACTGCTCATCATCGCCTGTACCAAGTGTGGTGACCACAAGGGCTTGTGTTTCACCGCGTGTAAACAAGGCCGAGCCGTGCGCACGTGGCAGAACGCCAACTTCACATTTGATTTCACGAACATCGGCTAAGCCGCGCTCATCAATACGTTTGCCAGTTTCAATGATGTTGCCACGAACAATGGTTTTTTCCAAAGATTTGAATGCCGCACTAACTTTGCTTGGGTCTGCTGCGTCATCATCATCAGCTGGGCAAAGTTTTGCCATTACAGCATCTTTAGCTTGCGCAACTTTATCTTGGCGTTGTTCTTTTGTGGTGATTGCATAAGCAGCACGAAGATCTTTCTCAGCAATCTTGGTGACTTGTGCAAGAAGCTCTGAATTGTCTTCTTTTATCAATTCACGAGGCTCACGCGCCGCTTTTTCAGCCAAACGAATGATGGCATCAATAACAGGTTGGAAGTGCTCATGGCCGTGCATTACAGCGCCAAGCATGATTTCTTCAGAAAGCTGATCTGCTTCTGATTCAACCATCAATACAGCATCTTTTGTGCCCGCAACAACCAAATCAAGGTCGCTATCTTCACGCTCTTGCATTGTTGGGTTAACACTGTATTCGCCATCTTTATAGCCAACACGTGCTGCACCAATTGGTCCCATGAACGGGATGCCAGAAATGGTCAACGCTGCAGATGTTGCAATGAGCGCAACGATGTCAGGGTCGTTTTCCATGTCGTATGAAACAACAGTGGTAATCACTTGAGTTTCATTTTTAAATTCTTTTGGAAACAACGGGCGAATAGGGCGATCAATCAGACGACAGATCAGTGTTTCTTTTTCGCTTGGACGTGCTTCACGTTTGAAAAAGCCACCTGGTATTTTACCAGCTGCATACGCTTTTTCTTGATAGTTCACAGTGAGGGGGAAGAAGTCGATACCCGCTTTTGGTGAACGTGCAGCGGTTGCCGTGGCAAGCACACTGGTTTCACCATAAGTCACAAGCACAGCGCCGTCAGCTTGACGTGCAACGCGACCTGTTTCAAAGCGTAAAGGCTTTCCAGCCCATTCAATTTCTTCTACGTGGATATTAAACATGTATTTTCCTTTTCGGACGGCCCTTTTGTTGTAACTGATGTGTTGTACTTGATACAAATTTTGTTCACATCACAACGCCCCGTTTGAGCCAAATTCAAGCATCAAAGCCCCATTGCTTTGTGCCCATAAAAGGGGAAACGGGCGAACGATAATTCGTTCACCCGTTTGATTTGTTAGCGACGGATATTTAGACGCTTAATTAGGTCTTGATATCTCGCAACATCTTTTGATTTTGTGTAATCCAAAAGCTTACGACGCAGTGCCACCATTTGCAGCAAACCACGACGTGAGTGGTTGTCTTTTTTATGGCTTTGGAAATGCTCGGTAAGATTTTTAATCCGTTCAGTCAAAATTGCGACTTGAACTTCTGGTGAGCCTGTATCGCCTTCACCAATACCAAATTCTTTAATCAGCGCAAGTTTGCGCTCAGCTGTTATCGACATCTATGTCTCCTTTAAAGGTCTATGCCATTAGGCAAGATTAGGTTTCAAATTGAACACGCGCTTTGGTTTCAACATCCCTTTTTCAACACTTGCAAGCGCCACCGGTTTTCCCCGATGAACTGCTAGCACTATGTCTTCATTGATAGGGCCATCTCTGCCACGCATGATAATCGCTCGGCCTTGCTTTATCGCCAAGGTCTGTTCTCGATCAACTGATACCGCCAGGATGTCGTCCAGCACAGCGTCAATTGGAAGGAGGCAGGCCAAAAGGTCTGATCGATCAGCGCTCTTATGACTCAATTCTTCAAGTTTTTCCAGTGAAATCATCTCATTTGGCCCAAAAGGCTTAACGAAAGTTCGTCGCAGGGCCGTTACGTGGCCAAAACAGCCTAATTCGCGGCCAAAATCGCGCGCCAGTGAGCGTACGTAAGTGCCTTTGCCGCAATAAACTTTGAACACGGCGCTGTCGGGATTAGGGTCTGTGTCAGGGCATGAAACCAGCTCTAAACCGTCAATCTGCACATCACGCGCGGCAATTTCAAAATCCTCACCATCGCGCGCCATATCATAGGCCCGCTGACCTGCCAGCTTAATGGCTGAAAATTTGGGTGGCACTTGTGAGATTAAGCCCACATAGCTTGGCAAAATGGCCTTGATTTGGGCCTCAGTTGGCCGCTGGTCCGAAGTGGAGGTGATTTCACCCTCAGCATCATCGGTGTTGGTTTCCTCACCCCAGCGTACGGTAAATTCATATGACTTTGCCCCGTCCATGGCAAAGGGCACCGTTTTGGTTGCCTCACCTAGCGCAATGGGTAAAACGCCACTTGCCGCAGGATCGAGCGTGCCTGCATGGCCAGCTTTTTGGGCATCAAAAATCGCGCGAACAATATTGACCGCTTTGGTTGAGGTAATACCTAAAGGTTTATCAAGAACCAACCAGCCACTAATGGCTTGGCCGCGTTTACGTCTTCCCACGATTAACTTTCTTCTTGGGTTTCGTCGCGCCCAGCTGCAAGGTCGCGTTTAACTTTGGGTTGCGTCAGCAAATGATCGATACGTTGGGCATGATCTGGCGCGGTGTCGATTTTAAAACGAATATCGGGCATAAATTTGAGCGATATGTGCGGGGCCATCAAAATACGAATGTATTTGCGATTTCGCTTAATTGCCGCAAGTAGCTCTTTTTCTTTATTGAACTGCAAGGGTCGGACATAAACTAAGCCCTGTTTAAGATCAGGGGACATCGAAACTTCAAGTACGGTGACACCGATTTCTTCGAGTTCGGGGTCGTTGGTTTCGCCGCGCGCGAAAATACTCGACAACGCGTGTCGTAGTACTTCGCCAACGCGCAATTGGCGTTGACTTGGTTCAGATTTTTTTGCCATCTTGGTCTCTTATACCGTCTATCGTCTGCTTATTTTTCAAGAAGCTCGTCGATGGTGCGATCAATAGATTCAACAGTGAAACACTCGATCACATCGCCAGCGCGCATATCTTGATAGTTTTCAAACGCCATGCCGCATTCTTGACCACCAACAACCTCTTTAACTTCATCTTTAAAGCGTTTGAGAGTTGAAAGTTTGCCTTCGTGAACAACAACGTTATCACGAATAAGACGAACGCTAGCACCGCGAGCAACTTTGCCTTCTGTCACGCGACAACCAGCAACTTTACCCACTTTAGAAACGTTAAACACTTCAAGGATTTCAGCGTTACCAAGGAATGTTTCACGCAGCGTTGGGTCAAGCATACCAGACATTGCAGCCTTAACATCATCAATCAGATCATAAATCACGTTGTAATAACGAATTTCACGGCCTGTTTGCGTTGCTAGTTCACGCGCTTGCTTATTGGCACGAACGTTAAAGCCAAAGATGACAGCACCTGATGCTTTGGCCAGTTCAATATCTGACTCATTGATACCGCCAGCTGCATAGTGAATGACGCGTGCAATAACTTCATCAGTTGAGAGCTTATCAAGCGCCTGCACAATCGCCTCGGCAGAACCTTGCACGTCAGCTTTCAAAAGAATTGAAACTTCTTTGCGATCAGCTTTTTTAAGCTCGTTCATCATTTGCTCAAGCGTTAGAGCAGATGTGGCAGCCCCGCGAGACTCGCGGCGTTTGCGGACGCGATATTCGGTAATTTCACGGGCGCGTGCCTCGGTGTCAACCACAACCAATTGGTCGCCAGCTTCAGGCGGGCTGTTAAGGCCAAGCACTTCAACTGGGCTTGATGGGCCAGCTTCGACCACATGCTCACCTTTGTCGTTGATTAAGGCACGAACTTTACCCCATGCACTACCAGCGACAATGATATTGCCAATTTTCAGTGTGCCACGTTTCACCAACATGGTGCCAACAGCGCCACGGCCACGATCAAGTTGGGCCTCAACCACCATGCCATCAGCAGGACGATCAGGATTGGCTTTTAGTTCTAAAATTTCAGCTTGCAACAAGATAGCATCAAGCAACTTATCAAGGTTGGTGCCCTTGGTTGCAGAAACCTCCACATCAAGCACATCACCGCCGCCCATGCTTTCCACAACGATCTCGTGTGAAAGCAATTCGGTGCGAACCCGCGTTGGATCAGCCCCTTCAACGTCAATTTTGTTGATCGCTACAATGATCGGTACGCCAGCTTCTTTGGCGTGATTGATTGCTTCAATCGTTTGCGGCATCACGCCATCATCGGCCGCCACCACAAGGATGACGATGTCAGTTGCTTGCGCGCCACGTGCCCGCATTGATGTAAAGGCGGCGTGACCAGGTGTATCAAGGAAGGTTACAATGCCTTTGCCTGTCTCAACCTGATAAGCACCGATGTGCTGAGTAATACCGCCAGCTTCACCAGATACAACATTGGTTTTACGCAAGGCATCAAGCAGCGATGTCTTACCATGGTCAACATGGCCCATGACGGTGACAACAGGAGCGCGAGGCACCATGTCTTCTTCGTCATCTTCATCACCAAGGATGCCTTCTTCAACATCAGATTCAGAAACTCGTTTAACCGTGTGGCCAAACTCTTCGGCGATTAGTTGAGCCGTATCAGTATCAATGATGTCGTTAATCTTCATCATTTGACCCTGCTTCATCAATTCCTTGATGATGTCCACAGCCCGCTCAGCCATACGATTGGCCAATTCCTGAATTGTGATGACCTCAGGAATAATCACCTCACGTGATCTTTTCTCTGTCGGTGCATCACTAATGCCCGCAGCTTGTTTCTTTTGGCGCTGCATACGGCGTTTAAAGGCTGCTACTGAACGTTTGCGTTCTTGATCGCCAGCAAGAGCATTGCCAATGGTCAGTTTGCCACGGCGGCGCTCATTACCACCACGCGCTGGGCGTGTTGGTTGTTGGGCTGGTTTGTTTTCTTTTTTAACTTTACGCGTTTTTGTATCGGCAACATCTTTTGTCGGCGCAGTTGATTGCACGCTTTGCGTTGCTGTTTTAACTTTTTTGTCTTCAATAGCTTTTTTACGCGCCGTGTCTTTGGCAACTTGCGCATCTTCTGCGTCACGAATAGCTTTTGCTTGAGCTTCTTCTGCAGCTTTTATTGCAGATAGCTCGTCTTGACGTTTGCGCTCTGCAGCTTCTTCAACATCGCGAACTCTAGCACCTGCTAGTGCCCGTTCGCGTGCTTCTTGCTCACGTACAGATAATTTGCCAACTTTTTTGACAGCGGGCCTTGGTGCTGCAGCTTTTGGTGCCGCAGCTTTCTTTTCAACAACCAACGGTTTTGGTGCTGATGGCGCTGCAGCTTTTGGTGCAGCGGCTGGTGGTGTTGCTTTTACACTTGCAGCTCCTGCTCCTGCTGCAGCTCCTGGCGCGCCAAGAATGCGTTTACGCTTGGTTTCAACCACAACTGTTTTGGACCGACCGTGAGAAAAATTCTGACGGACACGGCTTTGTTCAACAGTTGTGCGGCTAACGGAAAGCGTACGCCCACCTTTAGCACCCGCGTTATCAGCGTCTGTTGCGTTGTCTTTTTTATCTTTGTCGTTCGTGTCGCTCATAGTTTCTTTGTACCAGTTTTACCAATTAGGTGCGGTATTCCAACATTTTTGCCGTCGATGCAAGGACGTTCTTTGCCATTGTGCCTCGCGTTATAGCAGCATGTATCACATTTGTACCGCCAAAAGCCATACTCATTTGCTCACAAGAAAAAACTTTGATCACATGATCTGCTGGACCAAGGTGTAAAAATTTTCTTTCAAGCTTTTCTTGTCCATCTGTTGCGCCATCACTTGCTTGCAATAATAGCGCAACATTATCCTTGTTTAGGGCTGTCGTGACTTTGTCAAAGCCCGTAATAACAGCCCCAGTTTTCTTTGCCAGCGAGAGATAGTTCAAACATCTGGCCTCAAACTGTTTATCCACTTCTTGCGGTAAGGTTTTACTTACCTGACATTTTGTTTTGAACGCACGAGGAAATAATTTTTTCTCAATTGCTTGTTCAATAAACGTTTTTCTTGCTGTTACCCAAACACCGCGTCCAGGTAATTTCCCTTTTATGTCGCCAACGACTTGGTCGTCAGGGCCCAAAACGAAACGTAAAAGTTGCGAGGTGTCTACCGTTTCACGCGTAACAATGCATCTTCGTTCGACCATGCCACCACCTTATCGCAACAATTCAATTTCGTTGTTAAGCTGTTTCTTCATTAGATTTTGGCCCAGTTTCTTCGCTAGTTTCTGCGCCAGCGCCTTCTTCTGTAGCTTCCTCTTCAACAGTTTCTTCAATCCAGCCCGCTTTAATTCGCGCGGCCATAATCATGGCTTCGGCTTGGACTGCAGAAATGTTTAGTTTTGTAAGCGCGCCATCATGTTGGGTAACTTCACCATCTACGCGCTCGCTCCAACCAATAAGATCATCGGTGGCACAACCAGCAAAATCTTCCATTGTGCGGATATTATCTTCGCCCAACGCAACCAACACTTCAACTGTTACGCCATCAATTTCAATCAAGTTGTCTTCTACGCCCAAAGCTTTGCGCTTATCATCAAGCTCTTTTGCATTGCGTTCAAGGAATTCTTTAGCGCGGGTTTGAAGCTCGACAGCTGTGTCATCATCAAGGCCTTCAATGGATGAAATTTCTGAAGGGTCAACATAGGCCACCTCTTCAACTTGTTCAAAACCTTCCGAGGCAAGCAATTGAGCCAGCATTTCATCAACATCAAGCGCCTTCATAAAGCGTTCTGCGCGTGCAACAAAATCCTTATTGCGGCGCTCAGACTCATCAGCTTCAGTCATAATGTCGATGTCCCAACCGGTAAGTTGCGAAGCAAGACGCACATTTTGGCCACGACGGCCAATGGCCAATGACAATTGCTCATCAGGCACAACGACTTCGATGCGCTTGGTGTCTTCATCCATCACAACTTTTGATACTTCAGCAGGGGCCAATGCATTGACGATAAAGCTCGCCGCATCATCGGTCCAAGGAATGATGTCGATTTTCTCACCTTGTAGCTCATTAACAACCGCCTGAACACGGCTACCGCGCATACCAACACAGGCACCAACAGGGTCAACGGATGAATCTTTTGAGATCACTGAAATTTTTGCCCGACTACCAGGGTCACGCGCAACAGAAATAACCTCAACAACACCGTCATAAATTTCAGGCACTTCTTGCCCGAACAATTTGGCCATAAATTCAGGACGGGCACGCGACAAGAACACTTGTGGACCACGTGCTTCTTCGCGCACATCATAAAGATAAGCACGAATGCGATCGCCAGTACGGAAATTTTCGCGTGGCAGACTCTCATCACGGCGAACAATAGCTTCACCGCGACCAAGGTCAACAATCACATTGCCGTACTCAACCCGTTTAACTGTACCGTTGATGATCTCGCCAATGCGGTCTTTATATTCAGCAAATTGGCGCTCACGTTCTGCATCACGCACTTTTTGCACAATAACTTGCTTGGCGTTTTGCGCGGCAATACGACCAAAATCAATCGGTGGCAATGGCTCAGAAATTGAATCGCCAACTTTTGCTTCACCATTGATATGCAGCGCATCTTCGAGCAAAATTTCAGTGGCATCGTTTTCGATCTCTTCAACAACTTCCAAGTTGCGTCGCAGAGTGATTTCACCTGTTTTGTCATCAATATTGGCGCGAATATCATTTTCAACGCCATAACGTGATTTCGCAGCTCGTTGAATGGCTTCAGCCATTGCAGAAAGCACAAGGCCTTTATCAATGGACTTCTCTCGTGCCACAGCTTCTGCAATTTGCAACAACTCTAACCGGTTGGCACTTACACCCATATCAGACATACTCAATCTCCGTTTTCGTCTTTTAAATTTGTCTTAAAAATAATTTTAATTATTCGGTATCAATTTCACTACCATCACCCAACCCATCATTATCGGTCGAGTTTTCATTGGCAGCGGCTTCATCTTTTTGTTTACGGCTTTTTTCAAATAACTCGTCGGTCATCGTCAGCTTGGCATCGGAAATCTGGTTAAATGGCAAGCCGATTAAAATGTCTTCCGCGCTGCCATCTTGCGATTTTACAAAAATCCGCACTTCGCCATCTAAAAAACCTTCAAGTTTGCCTTTAAAGCGGCGGCGATCAGCAATAGGATCTCGCATCTCAATTTTGGCTTCATAGCCAGACCAGCGTTCAAAATCTTGTGGGCGCACCAACGGACGATCAATGCCAGGTGAAGAAATTTCCAGATTATATTTACTTGAAATCGGATCCTCAACATCCATTACAGGCGATAAAGCCCGACTAATAGTCACACAATCATCAATGGTCAGCGTACCATCAGCGCGTTCGGCCATAATTTGAACTTGGCTGTTGCCTTTGCCTAAAAAGCGCACACGTACTAACCGAAAGCCAATGTCTTCTAGAACAGGTTCGGCCAACTGCGCAATTGATAGCGCTGCACCAGTTTCGCGTACTAAGCGTTTATTTAGATCTTCACTCAAGATGTGTGTCTTATCCATAATGTTGTCAGCTCGTTAAATTTATACAGCCACAGTTTTAAGCAACAAAAAAAGCGGGACCCGCTGGGACCCACTCTCAAATTGCCTTTTGGCCGTCTGAACGATCAGACTATGAGAACGAAATTACTAAAAGCTCTTATACACCCTTTGAGGAAAACTGCAAGCAAAACTGCTAATGAAGCAAGTTTGACCTCTTTTGTGTCCATCATAATCGATTAAATGTGATATAATTTGGGGTGCGGCCTTCGCGCTTTGCTTTGCGCTCATAGCGTGTTTCACACCAATCATCAGGGGCTTGGCGCCAGTCATCGGCTTTTTCGCCAGTGAAGGAAAAGCCGCCATTGGCGTTAATGTTTTTGACGGTCCATTTTACGTAATCGTCAATATCGCTGGCAAACCTAAACACCCCACCCGCTTTAATGGTGCGATGAAAATGCGCGATTGATTCGTTATTTACAAACCGTCGCTTATTGTGTCGCGTTTTGTGCCAAGGATCAGGATAAAGAAGAAACAAGCGATCTAAACATTGATCGGGCAAATTGGGCAACAACATACGAGCATCGCCATCAAGAATGCGGACATTGGTGAGCTTTTTTTCATAGGCTTCAGTAATGAATTTAGCCACACCGTTTACAAATGGCTCAACACCAATAAATAACGTATCTGGGTTGTTTTCTGCTTGAAACGCAAGATGCTCTCCGCCGCCAAAGCCAATTTCCAGCCACAGCTGTTTTTCACGGTCAATACCATCTAGCGGGTTTTCAGCATCGAACCTGATGGAGGGTAAATAATTCTCCATCAGATCACTTTGCCGATCGCTCAAGGGCATGCCCTTGCGACGACCATAAAATTTAAACCCGCCATCAGGGCGTTTTTCTTCTTGTTTCATCAGCTTGCTGTTTTACCCAACAGCTACTTTTAGCGCATCAACCAAGTCAAGGCGTTCCCAAGAAAATCCACCATCTTCATCTGGTGTGCGACCAAAGTGGCCGTATGCTGCCGTGCGCGCATAAATTGCTTGGTTTAGATTGAGGTGTTCACGGATGCCGCGCGGGCGAAGGTCCATGATTTCACTGAGCACAGTTTCAAGCTTTTCTTCAGAAACTTTACCAGTGCCATGAAGGTTGACATGGATTGAAAGCGGCCGTGCCACGCCAATGGCATATGAAAGTTGAATGGTACAACGGTCAGCCAAATCTGCGCCAACAACATTTTTTGCAAGATAACGTGTGACATAAGCAGCTGAACGATCAACCTTGGTTGGGTCTTTGCCAGAAAAAGCACCGCCACCATGTGGTGCTGCACCGCCATATGTATCAACAATAATCTTACGACCTGTTAGGCCACAATCACCGTCAGGTCCGCCAATAAAGAACTTTCCTGTAGGATTGATGTGCCAAACGGTGTTGTCATTGATCCAGCCATCTGGTGTGACTTCACGCACATATGGCGCGATTATATCGTGCATGTCGCTCGATGTTAGGCTTTCATCGGTATGTTGATGAGAAACCACAACTTCGCGGATGCCAACGGGGAGGCCATTTTCGTATTGAACGGTAATTTGGCTTTTTGAATCAGGGCCAAGTGCTGGTTGCTCACCAGAATGGCGAACTTGCGCCAAGCGTTCCAAAATTTTGTGTGAATAATAAATCGGCGCTGGCATAAGGTCAGGTGTTTCGCGGCAAGCATAACCAAACATAATGCCTTGGTCGCCCGCCCCTTCATCTTTGTTGCCTGAGGCATCAACACCTTGCGCAATGTCAGCTGATTGTTCGTGCAGGACGACATCAATATCAGCATTTTTCCAGTGAAAACCATCTTGCTCATAACCAATGCTTTTAATGGCTTGGCGTGCTGTGTCTTCGATTAAATCCTTGGTGATAGATTTTGAGGCGCGATATTCGCCTGCAATCACAACTTTATTGGTTGTGGTTAGAGTTTCGCAAGCAGAGCGAACAGAAGAGGCATCAATGCCATCTGTTTCTGCTTGGCGATAAATTAGATCAACAATCTCATCTGAAATGCGATCGCAGACTTTATCTGGATGCCCCTCCGAAACAGATTCGCTGGTAAACATGTAGCTTTGACGTGCCATTTTATTTTTCCTGAAGTTTTTGAGTGCATCGCAAAAGCGATTGAACGGTTCAAACGTGAAAAAGGACCACCGCACTCAAACGTTTAGATTTCGCGCGGAGTAATGGCAAGAATTTCAGGAAAGGTCAACTATGGAGTTGTCACATTGGAGCAGAAAGCACTTTTACGAGATCAAGAACCCGTTTTCGAACAGTGCTGTCTTGGATTGTGCTGAAGGCACGGCCTAGTTGAAAACCCTCTGACGAGTTCAAAAAGTCCATCAATTGGTCAGGCGCGCCACCTTCGGCCATGCCGTCTAAATCAGTGCCTTGTATGGTCGTGGGAATGTCATCAAAGAAAAATTGAATAGGGACCCCAAGGCTAATTGCCATTTGGTACAGCCTACTAGCGCTAACACGATTAGCACCTTTTTCATATTTTTGAACTTGCTGGAAGGTTAATCCAAGTGCTTCGCCAAGTTTTTCTTGGCTCATTCCAATTAGCATTCTACGCATTCTAACACGATTTCCGACGTGCACATCAATTGGATTAGGTACTTTTTTATTCATTGGTTCCTCAGATCGAAAGCCCCCGACCTGAAAGGCACACAAGCCCTGACTTAGTTGTCGCTTTACTATATCACCTAGACATATCAAGCAATTTAAAAAATGACAATATATATGTAAAGCCGTAGAGGTTACGAAATATTTTTTTAAACTTTGCTAGATATTTGCGCTTTGGTCAATCCCAATACGATCAGTATACAGAATAACAGTAAAAAAAAGGGACCATCGCCATAGCGAGAATACAATGTCTCAGCAATTGGTTCTGGCAATACAACATCTAGAACGCCTTGTTGCCCCAATTTTAATTGTGAAGAAACATCGCCATAGGGACCAATGAGAGCAGAAATGCCCGTATTTGCGGCCCGCACAACGGGCAATCCTGTCTCAATGGCGCGAAACCGAGCTTGTACCAAGTGTTGATAAGGGCCCGCAGTGTTGCCAAACCATGCGTCGTTCGTGACATTAACAATCCACTTTGGTCGGTTTTTAGCGTCGATAACGTCTCTTGGAAAAATTATTTCATAACATATCATACTAGAAAACGGCGGGTAGCCAGAAATTGAAATCGTGCTGGCACCTGGCCCTGCGTTAAACCCGTATGGGACATCAACGATTTTGCGGATACCCAACGGGGCAAGAATTTTTTCACCCGGTAAATACTCGCCAAACGGCACAAGGTGGGATTTGTCGTACGATGCCAGCGTTTGGCCATTGTTGTTGATTGCCAAAACAGAATTATAGGCATATGAGCGCCCTTTAGCATCGCGCTTGGTTAAATCACGCCGCAATGCACCCATAATAAGCAGTGTTCGTTTCGGTAATATGGCGTTGATACGGTTTTGAACATCTAGGCTTTCTTGATAAAGCAACGGCAGGGCGCTTTCAGGCCAAACCAAAATATCAACGTTGCTCAGCGATAAGCCATTGTTTTTTGCTTGCGAAAGAGAAAAGTATAGATTGATATTTGCCTGTTTGTATTGCGGGTCCCATTTTTGTATTTGCGCAATATTGGCTTGAACGATGCGTATGATTACAGGTTTTTTGAGCGTTGTTTCTTTGTGCGAAACAAGGGCCTGACTTTCACGTTGCATGCCCCATAAAACACTACTGATGAGTGTGAGGATGAGCGCAAGGCCAAATACCCAGGTGGATTTTTTTTCAGTAAAGCAAACGGGTATTCCAGCCCATAGGATAATCAAAAAGGATAATCCATAAACCCCGATTATTGAGGCAAGTTGGTTGATGCCCTCAAAGCCATCACTGATATAACCAATTGTATTCCACGGAAATCCCGTAAAAACATGACCCCGCAACCATTCAAACCCAGCTAGAAAACTGGCAAGAACAACGATACGTAAGGGCCCTTTTTGCCA
>JAMOMM010000119.1 GCA_027067085.1 Hyphomicrobiales bacterium | reverse complement strand
CGTTCAATATTTGGTGGGGCAATTTTTTAAATTTCGAAATCGATAGGCTGTCTGCTGCAAAATGCCCCCGGTCGCAGTCGATGGCTCTGTCGGAGGAGCGGGTTCAATAGAATCCGCTCCTTTATTTTTTTAGCCGCGGCGCTTTTTATGATTCAATAATGGGAACGCCGCGCTCACGGTATGGTGTGCTACCATAAAATGCGCGGTAGCATTTTGAAAAATGCGACGGTGATGTAAACCCGCAGGCAAGAGCAACATTGATGACTGACATGTCAGTTTGTAACAATAATGAGCGCGCCTTTTTAAGCCTTAATTCCAAATAATATCGCTTTGGAGAACGGTCAAGGTAGCGCCGAAATAGCCGTTCGAGCTGGCGAGCTGACAAACCAGCTTCTTTTGCCAAAATACTTGGCGAGTGGGGGTCTTCTAAATTCTCTTCCATTTGTTTAATGATGGAAACAAGCTTGGGGTGCCGCGCGCCAATACGTGCGGGCAAAGACATACGCTGGCTTTCACTGTGGTGGCGGATTGGGGCGTGTAGAATGATTTCCGCAATAGCAGAAGCCAGTTCTGCGCCATGTTGATTGCCCACAAGCGCGAGCATGAGGTCAAGAGAAGATGTTCCACCAGCACAAGTAAAACGATCTCGGTCAATGTCAAAAAGATGACCTGTTACTTCTTGATCGGGGTAGGTTTCGCAAAATCCAGGCAAGTTATTCCAATGGATTGTCGCTTTATATCCTTGCAATAAACCAGCCTCAGCCAATACATGGCTACCTGTACACACGGCGCCAAGATTTGCGCCTTGGCGCGATGTTTTCCGTAGCCAGTTGATAAGAGGTTTAAACAGATACTCTCTTATATTTAGCCCACCACAAATAACAATATCTGAACGCGTAGGAATACCCTCAAGGTTAGAGTCAACCTTCGTAGCCAAACCGCTCGAGCAAACAACATCGCTTCCATCAATCGAGTGGGTGGTCCAAGAATATAAAGTTTCTTCTGATTGTAAATTAGCCAAACGCAATGGCTCGATCGCAGATGCAAATGGCATCAACGTAAATTCAGGGAGGAGGATAAAGGCAACACGATGTGGTAGCTCTTGAGGTTTTTCACCAAACATCATCTAACTCCAAATACATAAAAGCTGGCCAACACCAAACTTTGCTATATTTCGAAATTGCACTATTTTCGCAATAAATCCACTAAATAATGTGAAACGAGATGTTAAATTTCAAAGCCGTCTTGTTTTGTAAAAAGCTCAACCTTGGCTGCTGGTTTTGACGTCATCGCAAGCCATTTCCACACATAGTCAGCATATGATCTAAACACGTATAAATCGATGCAATCTGGGTTTTGTGAAACCACATGAATGAGGGCTGCTTGCTCGGCAAACAAAAGCCGGCGAACATACCCAGCTTTGCATTCAGTCAAGGTCAGGTCTACTGATGCACCTTTCATTAAAATTTCTTTCACGCCATCCCCTTTAAGGGAAATGACACTGCGCATGTCACTAACATCTACAGCAAGGCTGTGTACGTCAGACAATGCTTTATCCAAATCGACTAAAATGTTGCCTGTTTTATCGGCCGAGCAGGTAATCAACCATTGATCGGGCGAGAGCCATAAACAATTGGTGCCTTTTGAATTGGTTGCCGTGCGTGGCTTTGTCGGCAAGGTGCAACCAAGCACCTTTTTGATCGCGGCAACAAACTTTTTGTCGCTGGTATTGCCGCGCAAATCAATCATTCCCAAATTTTTTACTTCAGTGATTGAAACATCAGCACTAATGGGCTTTTGATTTGTCAGAGCGCTGGCCAAGTTAAGATCAGACATTTTGCCGTGCTCCTTCTTTATCATAGAATACGGGATCAACAATTTTTGCTTTTACGACCTTATCGGCCAAAGGAAAATCGATGATGTCACCCAGACGGTTTTGACCGTTCTTAATAAGAGCCATCGCAATGGATCGCTCCAATGTTGGGCTCCAGTATGATGAGGTCACATGACCGATCATATCCATTGTCTGGTTCTCATGCACTTTGGCGACGGCATTGGCACCATCGGGCAGCACTTCTTGTGGATCAAGCGTAGCCAGACCCACCAACTGTTTGCGATTTGGTTCTTTTAAGAACGCCTGCTCAAGTGAGCGCTTGCCGATATAGTCTAGTTTCTTCTTAGATACAGCCCAACTCATGCCCACATCGTGCGGAGTGACGGTGCCATCGGTTTCATCACCAATGACGATAAAGCCTTTTTCAGCTCGTAAAATGTGTAAAGCTTCGGTGCCATAAGGTGCCAAGCTAAACTCTTTACCAGCATCAAAAATCACATCCCACAGTGCTTGGCCATAATTTGCTGGCGTTGCAATTTCAAATGATAACTCACCTGAAAAACTAATGCGGAATAGGCGTACAGGAAAGCCTGCAATTTTGCCTTGCGCCATGCCCATAAATGGCAGCGCTTCAGGCGAGAGATCAATATCACCACCTAATTTTTCAAGTAATTTACGTGCCTTTGGCCCTGCAATGGCAAATTGCGCCCATTGCTCGGTTACAGGAGTGATGTAGACTTTTAGATCTGGCCATTCAGTTTGTAGCCATTCTTCTAGCCATGCCGCAATGCGATCAGCCCCGCCAGAGGTTGTGTGCATCAGGTAATGGTCATCGGCCAGTTTTGCCGTTACTCCATCATCCATCAAAAACCCCATTTCGTTCATCATCAGCCCATAACGGCACATGCCCGTTTTAAGAGTTGTGAACATGTTGGTGTAAACCCGATTGAGCAGTTCACCTGCATCTGGGCCTTTGAGTTCAATTTTCCCCAATGTCGATGCATCAAGTACACCAACGTTTTTGCGCACGTTTAAAATCTCACGATTGATCGCATCGGTTTGGCTTTCCCCGCGTTGGGGGTAACAATAAGGACGATGCCAATCGCCAATAGGTTCAAATATTTTGGTGTGTTGTTTGTGCCAATCATAAACGGCTGTTTTTCGTACTACATGAAACAACTCACCCTTTTGCGTTCCCGCAATCGAGCCAAATGAAATTGGCGTGTAGGGCGGACGAAAAGTCGTCGTACCAATTTCAGGAATGTGCTTATCATTGGCCGCCGCCATAATGGCCAAACCGCTAACATTTGATGTTTTGCCTTGATCGGTGGCCATGCCAAGAGTGGTGTAGCGTTTTGTATGTTCAACTGAAACATAGCCTTCGCGCTGGGCCAATTCTAAGTCAGCTGCTGTCACGTCATTTTGCAAATCAATAAAGTGTTTGGTGCCTTCGTTGTATTTGCCTGTGGCTGGCGCAAACCAAATTGGCTCAAGCGCAGCATCGTTGCGAACCGCCACTTTAGGGCAT
>JAMOMM010000118.1 GCA_027067085.1 Hyphomicrobiales bacterium | reverse complement strand
GCTGTGTTGATTAATGGATGAAAATTTAAAAGCTGATATTCCATCATGGTTTTTTCTAAAATAACATTCACTCGTATGGTTTTATCGTTAATAAGGCCGAAGGGGGTTACAGAGCCTGGTTTTAAACCTAAAACCTCATCCATCAATTCGGGGTTACCAAAGGATAAGCGGGCTGATCCAATTTTAGCGGGGGCAGTTTTCAGATTTATTTTGGCATCTTCTAAACAGACGATCAGCCAAATTTGGCTCTTTTTGTCTTTTAAAAATAGGTTTTTGCAATGGCCGCCTTCTATCAAACCGCGTAAATGCTGGGCTTCTCCAACTGTAAAGGCTGCCTCATGCTCTGTGGTTTTTGTTTGGATGGTAAGTGTTTCAAAGCGATCAAATAATGATTGTTGGGCGTCATTCATAAAGATTTACCAATAAAAAAAATAAAAATGCATTTTGGACAAAACAGGCTATTGCATTTCTCGTCAAGTTGCGCAATAACTCGCGCGCACTTTGTAAAAACAAAGAGCAATGGATGCGGGCGTAGCTCAGGGGTAGAGCACAACCTTGCCAAGGTTGGGGTCGTGAGTTCGAATCTCATCGCCCGCTCCAATTTACTTTCTCATATTATTACCTATCACTCCAAAATCCTTATAAATCAGGGTTTTGTGATATGCCGTCTTCATTGATGAACATGGCTTGTCATAAAACTGCGTTTATTCGTTGTGCAAGGACGCAGGGTTTGGTTCTCACTGATGTGTAAATAAGAAATTTCAAACCTAAGGATATATGAGAACGTAAGTTTAATGGTCTCGGTCTGCTCATTTAGATTATGTCTTCTGGGAGAAAATACTTTAGATTGGCGTGTTGTTTGATGGTAAGCAGTGTATCTACTTCATTGGAGAATTTTTGTGGCGTTATATAGCGCTGGATTATGTTGGTTTACGTCAATGAAGTGACGCAGCTTCAAAAGGCATGTTGAAAATACTTATGAAGTTGTTGCAGAAATGATTGGTACTGTTGGTGCCATTGTTAATCGCTAATTGCAGCACTGGCCTTAGCAAGGTATTGTCGATCTTAATCATGGTCAGATTGACGCGAAGTAATTAAAAGCTTGCTAGTTCATACTAAAAGCCACCAGATGCCCCGCTCTGCGAGCAACGGTTAATAAGGAAATGACAATGCACAAATCAGGTCAAAATGTTTCTTTTTGGTCAGCTGTATCTATGGGAATTGGTGCCATGGTTGGTGCTGGGATTTTCGCCCTTCTTGGACAAGCAGGGCTTATTGCTGGTAGTGCTGTTTGGTTGTCCTTCGTTGCTGGTGGTATCATTGCGCTTTTTTCTGGCTATTCAATGGGGCGGCTCGGCGCGCGTTTTCCTTCAGCGGGCGGGTTAGTGGAATATCTTGTGCAAGGTTATGGTGAGGGCATTTTTTCTGGCGCTATCAGCATCATGATGTACGTTTCATCGCTTGTTTCTATAGCATTGGTTGCACGGACGTTTGGCTCATATGCTTACGAATTGCTGCCATCAGGACACTCTCATATATGGGTGGAAATTTTTGCAGCTGGGATTGTACTGGCTTTTATGGTGATTAATTTGAACGGGGCGGGCAGTATGTCTCGGATTGAAAATGTTGTTGTTTTATTGAAAATGTTGGCACTTACCGTTTTTGCTATTGTTGGTATAGTGCGAATGGACCCTACAAAATTGTTACCAGCACAATACCCACCGATTAGCTCGGTTTTCTTCTCATTGGCCATCACGTTTTTTGCCTATGAAGGTTTTCGTATTATCACTAATGCGGCTGAAGATATGAAGGATCCTGCGCGCACCTTACCGCGCGCTATAATGACATCCATTGCTCTAGTGATGGTTCTATATGTTGGTGTCTCTTTTGCAGTCTTTGGTAACTTGACGGCACAAGAAGCAGCTAAAGCACAAGATTTTGCATTGGCACAAGCTGCTTTACCTGTTTTTGGAGTTGCGGGGTTCACTATTATGGCTTTTGCCGCATTACTTTCAACGTCTTCAGCGATTAACGCCAGCCTTTATGCGGCGACCAACGTGACATACCAACTGGCACGAATAGGAGAATTGCCCAGTGTTTTTGGTAAACCGATTGCGCATTCACGCGAAGGTTTGCTTATTAGTTCAGCAGCTATCATTATAATGGCAGTTTTTTTCGATCTGTCTTCTATTGCAGCAATTGGAGCTATCTCAACGCTTGGAATTCATCTTATTGTTCATGTGGGTCATTTACGAATTTTGAAAAAAACCAAAGCTTCTATGGTTATGATTTTAACCGCAATAGTTGTAAATCTGGGCGCAATCATTTTGTCTGTAATCTATCTCAGTGGAAATAGCCCTAGCACGTTGTACTGGGTTATTGGTTTTTTTGCATCTGTATTTGTCTTAGAGTTGTTTTTTCGAATTGTTACTGGTCGAGTTGTTGGTAAACGCGTTGACAACTAAATTTGATAATCAAGTATTCTCAATGAATTTTTTGTAATCTGTTACTTAGGTAGCAGTCTTGCCTATTTGTTTGGGCTAGCATTACAGCTTATCACCCTTTTAGGGCGAGAGGTATAAATGTAAATGTGCAAACAGGAGGCTATCATGACATTCACTGTTCACGGTAAAATCATCAAAACAGACAATGAAGGCTATCTTTTGAACCCAGATGACTGGACTGAAGAAGTTGGCTTAGTCTTGGTCAAACAGCATGAAGCTGATGGGCATAAGAAAGTCACCGAAACTGGTTGGATGTTGATTAAATTTTTTCATGACTTTTATGAAGACCATATGCATCACCCGAGTATGAATGAGTTGATCCGCCAACATGAGAAACTTGAGCACAAAACATTCAAGCATGAAAATGATTATAAACAAAATTTGTATGAAATGTTCCCACATGGGCCAATTCGAATGATTGCAAAACTAGCTGGCATTCCCAAAACAGCAATCGCTGAAGAAGTTAGTGGTGGCTAATTATGAGCTTGGAACAATCTACCAAAAAGCTACGGTATTATAGAGAAAAGCTCATTGCGGAAACTTGTTTTATATCTGGTTTGACTAATTAGGAGCAATAACATTATGACTAAAATACCCAATATGGAAACAACAATTTTGAGTTTTAAATTTGACCATGAGTTTGCCAAACGGTTTCAAAAGTTTAGTTTGATTGCTGGCATATTGTTGATTGTGGTTGGCATAGCTGGGGCAATTTTACCTCAAATCATGTCGCTTGTGGTCACCGCGTTTCTTGGCTGGATGCTCATCACTGGTGGTGTGCTGACAGGCTATCTGGCCTTCTTGGGGCGTGGCCGTTCAATGATTGCCTTTTTAAAACCAGTTCTATTGATTGTTACGGGGGCAATGTTTATTT
>JAMOMM010000117.1 GCA_027067085.1 Hyphomicrobiales bacterium | reverse complement strand
GTCAGCTGCTGTCACGTCATTTTGCAAATCAATAAAGTGTTTGGTGCCTTCGTTGTATTTGCCTGTGGCTGGCGCAAACCAAATTGGCTCAAGCGCAGCATCGTTGCGAACCGCCACTTTAGGGCATGCCGTTTTAGATTTCGCTGAAACTTTTTCACCCGCCGCAAAGCCTTCTTCAATGCAGCCCTTTAAATCCATAACCCCATTGGCACTGCCAACGATAATCATATTGTCAGTGTGCGATAATGGTCTAAAGCACGAGAGGTCATCATCAAACCGCAGTTTGCCGCCATTATGGCACCACAAATGAACCGCTGGGTTCCAACCACCCGACACAGCAACAAAGTCAGCCCCGATGGATGTTTCATTAAGAACGCGATTACGCCCTGATGTGTAAGGTGCAATTTTAACACTATCGATCTGCTTGCCACCACCACGGGTTTCAACACCGCAAATAGCTTGACCAAAGGCGATGTTGATACCTGCTTGTTTAGCCGCTTCAATCGCATCGCTTTGAGGGTTGGCCCTTATATCAATCACTTTGGCAATACCGACACCTGCTTGTTTAAGGGTAATAGCAGTGTGGTAAGCATCATCATTGTTGGCAAAAATAACGCCCATTTGTCCAGGCGATACACCATAGCGTGTCACCAATGCACGTGCCGCAGATGAAAGCATGACCCCTGGGCGATCATTGTTGGCAAAGGTCATGGGCCGTTCATTGGCACCACTTGCCAAAATAACATTGCCAGCACGGATTTTCCAAAGCCGATGGCGCGGCGCACCCGCTTTGACCAATGCAGGGTCATGGTCGCCAACTCGCTCCAATGCCATTAAATAATTGTGATGGTAATGGCCAACAACTGTTGTGCGCGACATGATGTGGACATTTTCAAGTTCGGCTAGTGTAGCAACAGTTTCCTTGATCCATTCAAGTTGTGGCTTGCCATCAATCAGCTCGCTTGAAATATCTGCTGAGCCACCAAAGCGTGGGTTTTCATCACAAATCATCACCCGCTTACCACTTAATCCAGCAACCAAAGCAGCGGCCAATCCAGCAACACCACCGCCCGCAATCAATACATCGCAGTGCACATGAATTTGCTCATAGGTGTCAGGGTCAGCTTGCGTGGCAGCAACGCCAAGGCCAGCCGCATTGCGAATAAATGGTTCATAGACATTATGCCAGAACGATTTTGGCCACATGAATGTCTTGTAGTAAAAGCCTGATGGAATAAACCGTGAGACATAGTTGTTGATGATGCCCACGTCTAAATCAAGACTTGGCCATCTGTTTTGGCTTACCGCTTCCATGCCATCAAATAACTCGACTTGAGTTGCACGCAAATCTGGCTCATGCCGCCCACCTGTGCCAATACCGACAAGGGCGTTAGGCTCTTCTGAACCCATTGTAATCAACCCGCGCGGGCGGTGATATTTAAAACTGCGACCAAGAACGCGGCGGCCATTTGCCATAACAGCGCTTGCTAAAGTGTCACCAGAAAACCCCGTCATTGCTTTGCCATCAAAGGTAAACTTTAGCGGTTTGTTGCGATCAATAACGCGTCCACTGATTGAACTGGCGGTTGATTGGCTTGCTCCAGGTTGTTCTGGTAGGCGATAAGGGTTTCCAGTCATTTTCCGTCCAACTTATCTTTAAAAAATTGCGCCCAGCTGCCCGTGGCTTGTTTCATTAGCGTGCTAGGCGGTAATTCTGTGATGCCGTAATAGCCATGAAAATCATTGGTTACGGTATCGCGCGCCGCATGAAACCACTTTCCGCAACCGCGATCACAGCGCCAGCGTTCAAAATGCAAACCCTTAGGGTTGTGGCGCATGAACAAATAATCGCGTTGTTCATTATCGCTAATATTTTCAGGGTCACTGCTTGCTGGGCGCGTAATGTGCGCCTCGCCACCATAGTGAAAATCGCCTTCTTCACCAACAACGCCGCAAACTGGACATTTAACTTCAAGCATAGTTCAAACTTTCTTACGCGATTAGTACGCTTCTTAAACCAAGTCCCGATCGTGAAATTCGTGAAGCGAATTTTGCGTGAATCGGCACGTCTTTTTTTCCAAGTCCCGATCGTGAAATTCGTGAAGCGAATTTTGCGTGAATCGGCACGTCTTTTTTTCCAAGTCCCGATCGTGAAATTCGTGAAACGAATTTTGCGTGAATCGGCACGTCTTTTAATGCGCTACGCCTGAGGCGACGCTTTCATCGATGAACTCACCACGGGCAAAACGATCAAGTCCAAACGGTTGAGCTATAGGGTGAGGGCGGTCATTTGCCACTGTGTCTGCAAATACAAACCCAGAACCCGGGATTGATTTAAACCCACCTGTTCCCCAGCCTGCATTGACATAAAGCCCTTTCACATCAGTAAGCGAAATGATCGGTGATCGATCGCCCGTCATATCAACAATGCCGCCCCACTGCCGCATCATCTTCAACCGCGAAATAATCGGGAAAGTTTCAACCAGTGCGGTGGCTGTGTGTTCTAGCGCTGAAAAGCTGCCGCGTTGGGCATAGTTATTATAAGGGTCAGCACCGCCGCCAATAACCAGTTCACCCTTGTCTGACTGACTCATATAGCCATGGACTGTGTTGGCCATCACCACCACATTGATAACGGGCTTGATGGGTTCAGATACCATGGCCTGCAAACAAACACTTTCAATTGGCATACGAAGGCCAGCCATTTGCATAATGGTTGATGTGTGGCCTGCGGTTACAACTGCTACCTTTTTAGATTTGATTGTACCTTTGGTTGTTTCAATCCCAATAACCTGATCGCCATCGCGTAAGATGTTTGTCACTTCACAGTTTTGAATAATATCAACGCCCATTTGATCGGCCCCGCGCGCATAACCCCACGCAACGCCATCATGGCGGGCCGTGCCACCACTGGCTTGGTAATAAGCGCCCAAAATTGGGTAGCGTGCCGTATCGCTATCGTTGATAATGGGCACAAGTTGTTTTACCCGCGCTTTATCAATCATCTCACACTCAAGCCCTGCAATGCGGTTGGCATGGGCAGTGCGTTGAAATCCACGCAATTCGTGCTGTGTCTGGCATAGCATTAACAACCCGCGCGGCGAAAACATAATGTTATAGTTAAACTCTTGCGAAAGGTCGGCATAGAGCTTGTGAGCAAGGTCATAAATAGCAATTGAAGCGTCTTGCAAATAGTTAGATCTTATTATGGTGGTGTTACGCCCCGTATTACCGCCACCAAGCCAACCTTTTTCGATAATGGCAATATTGGTCATGCCATGCTCTTTAGCCATATAATAGGCCGTAGCCAGTCCGTGACCGCCAGCCCCAATGATAATTGCATCATATTCTGCTTTGGGATCTGGAGATCGCCAGGCTTTCTCCCAGCCCTTA
>JAMOMM010000116.1 GCA_027067085.1 Hyphomicrobiales bacterium | reverse complement strand
TTTTTTGAAAATGCGGGCGGGTCTTATGCGTGCGGGCAAGTGGTTGATCGCTTGCATAAATATTACACCGAGACAAAGGTTCAACCTTATGCGGTTTATCCAGCTTCTGCGCGCGCGGGCAAAGAGATGGACGATGCTCATTCACGCCTAGCCGCGTTATTAAATGTGGACACCAGCGAAATTACCTTTGGTCCCTCGACTTCGCAAAACACCTATGTTTTGGCTAAGGCCATCGGTGCGACTTTAAAGGATGGCGATGAAGTTATCGTCACCAACCAAGACCACGAGGCCAACTCTGGCGTGTGGCGGCGCTTGGCGCAGCAAGGTGTAACTGTGCGTGAATGGTGCGTTGATCCCATGACAGGTTCACTTGATGTGGCCGACCTTGATACATTAATCAACGCCAAGACTAAGCTTTTGACCATGCCCCATTGTTCAAACATCGTGGCCGAGATCAACGATGTGGCTGGCGTGGCTAAGAAAGTTCATGCTGTTGGCGGCTTGTTGGTGGTGGACGGTGTTTCGTTCGCCCCGCACGGGCTGCCTGATATTAAGGCCACGGGCGCAGATGTTTATTTATTCTCGATGTATAAGACATTTGGCCCACATCAAGGTGCGATGTTTATTAACAAAGCCACGCAAGAAAAACTACCGAACCAAGGCCATTATTTTAACGCTGGATATGCCAACAAACGCTTTACACCAGCTGGCCCTGACCATGCGCAAATTTCAGCGGTGAATGGTGTGGTCGATTATTACGAAACCATCTATGCTCACCATTTTGATGAAACCGTTGATTTGGCCGAGCAAGCTCGCCGCGTAAACGCATTATTCGTTGCGCATGAAAAAGTTTTGACGGAAAAGCTGTTGACGTTTTTACGCGGACGCAATGACGTACGCATTCTAGGTCCAGAAACAGCTGACAATCGCGCCGCAACGGTGGCGCTTCAAACCAATAAAACCGCAACTGATTTAGCCGAAAAGTTAGTCGATCATAAAATCATGGCCAGTGCTTGTGATTTTTATGCGGTGCGTTTGCTTGAAGCGTTGGACGTTGCACCAAACCCTGGACCATTGCGGTTATCATTTGTGCATTACACCAGCGAAGCTGAAATCGACCAATTGATTAGTGCGCTTGAAGAGGTTTTGTAAGTTGAACAACAAATCTGATTTGAGCAACAAAGCCGAAAACAATGCATTATTGCGTGATGGCGCACGCGGTGCTGGCGATTTCAAATCACTGCCGCTTGAGAATGCCTATCGAACCATCACCGCGTGGCTTTCTGTGGTGCGCCATGAAAATGCGCCGCGATTAAGCATGTGTATTGGTGGTGGCACAGACTTTGACTTGGCACGGCATTGGGCGAAAGCTTTTGGCACCAAAAACTTATGGCATGATCGCGCCATTACTTGCACCAACGCCCCTCACCCGCGCGCAAACATTCAAGATGTTCAACTTGTGTTGGCCTTTGGTTCTGGTCTTGGGCGCGGGGCCAGCGATACGCAAAGTAAGGTGGCGCAGTGGAAAGCCAATGGCGCAAGGATTGTTTCCATCAACCCTGTTAAATCTGGCCTTTCAGCCATTGCCGATGTGTGGGTTTCTATTCGACCTGGCTGTGATGAAGAACTGATGTTGCTGGTTGAACAAATGGCCCGCGGCGCGATGCCCGATGCTGATTTGTTCGGGCATCTTGGCGTGGCACAAGGTGATGCCATCGCCCTTAGCCATGCGCTAAACACCTATCGCGGGCAAACAGTTATCCTAACGGGGCGCGGCGTTAGCGCCCATATCAATGGTTATCACTTTGCCAAGTCCATTCAACAACTTAGCCGTGATTATGACTGTGATATAATGGCGATGTCTGACCAGCCAAGCCAGCCCATTTTAACACCGCTGGTTGATGTGCGCCCTGCTGCTTTATTGTGCTTGAATTCCGAACTCGCGGGCCAAGTACCGCTAAACCCCAAAGCGGCACATCAAGCATGGAGCAATTTTGAAGGTCATATTGTTTGCTTTGAAGATACGCCAACACGGTTTCATAAATATGCCGATATGGTAATAACCGGCCCTGCCGAAGAACACTTGTTACAATTGGGCGCACGGCTTGGCCTTAACCAATTTGGCGATGAGGACGGCAATAGTCTGTTTGAAAACGGTTATGAGGATTACGCCGCGCCAGCGGTTGAGGCAACACCCATTGAGTTTACGCTTGCAGCAAAAAACACTGTGCACAGCGATGAAAAATTCCCGCTGCATGCCATTTCAATCAAAGCCCATGACGGAGCCAATAAAGCCATCGTATTTATGCACCCACATGCAGCTGGCGAGCGCGACTTAAAGGACAAAGACCAAATTATCGTTAAGAGCGCGTCAGGTACTGTTAAGGCATTTGTCGTCACCATGGCAGATATGAATGTCGATACTATTTGGACATGGGGCGGCGCGTTATTTAGCCAAATCATGCCCACCACGGGTTTGCGCGATCAATCGAGCGATCAACCTGCTTGGTTTGACTTGATGGTTGAGGTTTCTAAAGCGTGAGCATGCACAAGGATCAGGGCGACAATATTCTTTTACTCCGCAAGCAAATTGATGCTCATGACGTTCGCCGTGTCGCAGCGCGTTGGAGTGCTCGAATGGCACAAGTTGGCGACCACGATGACTTACTTGAAGCTGCTGCAATGTCGGGTGATACGGCCATGGGTTTTTTTGATGACTTTGCCAAAACGTTTGATGTCAATATGGATGGCTATTTGTGGTATTTTCATACCCAAGAAGATGGGGTCAACATTGGTGCCTATTTTTTTGCCCCACCAAACAAATACGTTCATCGCTTACCTATAACGCTAGACCAATTGGCAAACTTTGCCAGCCGTGGTCGCTGGGTTTATGCCTATCCCAACCATGATGTGCCAAGCATTCGTAAGGACAAATGGTTCAATCGCGGGTTGATGGTTATCGGCGGGTTGGCGTTGTTACGTTATTTTGGTTTAGCGATTTGGTAATGAAAAGGTGAGGATGATAAGTCGTCTTTTGGACCCAAACCAGCGCGGCCGATCACCACCTTCATTAACTCACCACCTTCATTAACTCACCATTGTCACTAACTCACCATTGTCATCCTCGGACTTGATCCGAGGATCCAGAGAATATGCAATTATGTTACACAGCTATATCAGCCACAAATATTCTGGATCTTCGGATCAAGTCCGAAGATGACGATGGTTGGTCTGAAGGTAACGTTGGTTTACCCGAAGATGACGATGGTTGGTTTGAAGGTAACGTTGGTTTACCCAAAGATGACGGAGGCAGGTCAGAGAATGACGTTGATTGGTCTACGGAGGGGAAGCTATGTTGGCAGCAACGGTATCGGCCGATATAAAAAAACAAATACCTAAATCGGGTAACCC
>JAMOMM010000115.1 GCA_027067085.1 Hyphomicrobiales bacterium | reverse complement strand
GTATAAATGCGGTGGATCTTATTGTGGCAAGGTTATTGGCGGCACGAAGGCACGTGATACCCACAACCCAAACAAAGCACTACGATCTCGCAAAATGGTTGGCGTTCGTATGATTTGGGGCATGAAAGGCTCTAATGGCAAGTATACAGGAAAGCTTTACAACCCAAATGATGGTAAAGTTTACACGGGTAAAATTAAGGTCAATAGCGCTCGCAATATGAGTCTTTCTGGTTGTGCACTCGCTGGTTTGATTTGTAAAAGTCAAACTTGGACAAAATAGGACCTGGACAAAATAGGGCTCGGACAAAATAGGGGCTTTGACGAAGTAGAAAGTCAATAATAGTTTCAAGTGATACAGTTTTTGTTGTCAGGCGATGAAAACTGTGTCACTTTGTTCCTTAATGGGCAGAATGACAGATTAAGGGACACTGCTATGGACGTACACCACGAAGACAAAGACATGCGTGCGCGCTTTGATGCGTATGTGGCTGATGAGGGCAAGGTTGAGCCAAAGGATTGGATGCCTGATGGGTATCGAAAAACGCTTGTCCGGCAAATTTCTCAACACGCACATTCTGAAATTATTGGCATGCAGCCTGAGGGCAATTGGATTTCTCGTGCGCCTTCGTTGCGCCGTAAAATGATTTTGATTGCCAAGGTTCAAGACGAGGCAGGGCATGGGCTTTATCTTTATTCAGCCGCTGAGACATTAGGTGTCACACGTGATGAGATGGATGAGGCGCTTTTATCTGGTAAGGCAAAGTATTCCTCAATTTTTAATTATCCAACGCTAAACTGGGCCGATGCTGTGATTATTGGCTGGCTAGTGGATGGCGCAGCGATTACCAATCAAATCCCGCTATGTCGTTGTTCGTTTGGTCCTTATGGCCGCGCTATGGTGCGAGTTTGTAAGGAAGAGGCTTTTCATCAACGCCAAGGCTATGAAGGCATGATGGTGTTGGCAAAAGGTACGCCAGAACAAAAAGCTATGGCCCAAGATGCGCTGAACCGTTGGTGGTGGCCAGCGATTAAAATGTTTGGCCCACCTGATAGTGATAGCCCGCATTCAGATCAAAATACCTTGTGGAAAATCAAGCGGTTTTCAAACGATGAACTTCGTCAAAAATACTTGGATATGGTGGTTAAACAAGCAAATGCGCTGGGTTTGACTATTCCTGATCCTGATTTGAAATTTGATGAAGATACAGGCCATTGGGTTTCTGGCCCGATGGATTGGGACGAGTTTTGGGCGGTGGTTAAGGGCAATGGTCCGTGTAATCGCCAGCGCATGAAACACCGCCAAAAGGCCCATGATGATGGATTATGGGTGCGTGAGGCAGCGGTTGCCTTTGCTGAAAAGCAAGCCAAACGCAACAACCAACAAAAAGCAGCATAGGTGAGCAAATGACTGATTTAAAAAAAGAATGGCCGTTGTTTGAAGTGTTTATTCGCTCAAAACATGGGGTTTCACACGTGCATGCGGGCAGTGTTCATGCGGCAGACAGTACAATGGCGATGGAAAATGCCCGCGATGTTTATACGCGGCGCAGCGAAGGCAGCTCAATTTGGGTGATACCTTCAAGTGAGATAACCGCGTCAGCCCCATCTGCCAAAGCAGCGTTGTTTGAGCCATCAGATGACAAGGTTTATCGCCATCCCACTTTTTATGAAGTGCCTGATGATCTTGAGGTGCTGTAAGTGGATCAAATTTTTACAACCGCACTGCGATTTGGTGACAATGCGATGGTGCTTGGTCAGCGTTTAACCCATTGGATCTCCCGTTCGCCGACAATTGAGCTTGATATTGCCTTTGGTAACCTGTCTCTCGATCTTATCGGGCAAGCCAATTTGTTTTATGAACTGGCTGGAAAGCTGGAAGGTAATGGGCGAAGCGCAGATGATTTAGCATTTTTGCGTGATGCTAGTGAATATTACAATGTGCAACTTGTTGAGCAACCCAACGGGAATTTTGCCGATACGATGATGCGGCAATTACTATATGTGACCTATGCTGATTTGGTGTTTGAAACCATGAAAACCAGCCCGCAAAAAGACTTAGCAGCGATTGCTGAAAAAGCTCAAAAAGAAATGATTTATCATGTGCGTCAAGCAGGTGAGTGGGTGGTTCGTTTGGGCGATGGCACCGATGAATCACACGAAAAATGCCAAGCGGCATTGGATAATATGTGGCCGTGGAGCCATGAATTGTTTGCTTATGATGATGTTGATGAAGCAATGGTTGAACAAGGAGTTTTGCCCTCGGCTGAACATCTAAAAACCCAATGGCTTGAATCTCTTGGTGAGGTTTTTAAACGCGCTGGTTTAATCATTCGCGATGATAACTGGATGCCAGGTGGTGGGCGCAAAGGCCTGCATAGTGAGCACCTGAGTTATATCTTGGAAGAAATGCAAGTGTTGCCGCGCACTCACCCTGGCGCGCAGTGGTAAAATGATATGGGAAAACAACGCCCAGAGACTGCGAACCAAATTGATCGTATTTGGCAGGTGCTGGATGGGGTGATGGACCCAGAGGTGCCCGTTGTTTCTGTTGTTGATCTTGGTATTGTTCGCGATGTTGAAGAATGCAAGCAAGGCTTTAACATTATCATCACACCAACGTATTCAGGCTGTCCAGCTACACTGCAAATTGAAAATGATATTGCTGGTGCGCTCAAGGCGGCAGGCTTTGGTGACGCTGAAATCGTTACGCGCCTTTCACCTGCTTGGACAAGCGATTGGATGAGTGAAAAGGGGCGACAGGCTTTGCGTACGTTTGGTATTGCCCCGCCACAAAAGGGATCAAATGTCAGTAAGCGGGCGTTGTTTGGCCAAGACCCTTTAGTGCGTTGTCCCCATTGTGACAGTATGGAGACTGTTCAGGTGAGTGAATTTGGTTCAACTGCATGCAAAGCATTGTGGAAGTGCAAATCGTGCGCTGAACCGTTTGATTATTTTAAGTGTATTTAGGGACTTTAAAAAATGGCAAGACCGCAGTTCTATGATCTGGTTGTGAGTGACATCAGGGATGAATCTCATCATTCAAAATCGGTTGAGTTTGAAGTGCCGCACGAACTGAAAGAAGAATTATCTTTTGTGCAAGGCCAATATCTCACGCTTCGCGCGACGGTAAATGGCGAAGAATTGCGCCGACCTTATTCGGTTTGTGTTACCCCGTTGATGGGTGAGTGGCGCGTTTGTGTCAAAAAAGATCCGATGGGACGGTTTTCGGGTTATGTTAATGATGTGCTTAAAGTTGGCGATAAAGTCGGCGTTATGCGCAAAGCTATGGGGCGGTTTTATGCACCGATTGAACCTGAAAAAGCAAAGTCTTATGTGATGATTGCTGGCGGTTCGGGCATTACACCGATCAAATCAAATATCCGTACGATTCTAGAGCAAGAGCCTAATGCTGAT
>JAMOMM010000114.1 GCA_027067085.1 Hyphomicrobiales bacterium | reverse complement strand
CGTTATCGTCCAGAAGGTGAAAAGGGAACGAAATTTATCCACACCCTTAACGGTTCTGGTTTAGCTGTTGGTCGCACGCTTGTTGCGGTGATGGAAAATTATCAAAACGCTGATGGGTCAATCACAGTTCCAGATGTGCTCAAACCATATATGGGCGGCATAGAAAAAATCGAGGTGGCATAATGCGAATTCTTGTATCAAATGACGATGGCATCAATGCCGATGGCTTAATCGTTTTAGAAAATATTGCACGCTCTCTTAGCGATGATGTGTGGGTAGTTGCCCCAGAACACGAACAATCAGGCGCATCTCACTCGCTATCATTATCAGATCCGATTAGGTTGCGTAAAATTGACGATCGTCGTTTTGCCGTTAAAGGCACACCAACCGACTGTGTGCTTATGGCTGTGCATGAAGTGATGCCAGAAAAACCTGATTTGGTTTTGTCGGGCGTGAACCGAGGCCATAACATCGCCGATGATGTGACATATTCTGGCACCGTTGCAGCGGCAATGGAAGGCGCGGTTTTGGGCATTAAGTCGATTGCCATCAGTCAGGCCTATGGCTTTTGCAACCACGGAACCCTGTCTTACGACACAACAATTCAGCATGGCCCCGAAGTTATTGCCAAACTGGCAAACTTAGAACTTGGTCCCGGTAGTCTGTTAAATGTCAACTTCCCCGATTGCCAGCCTGATGAGGTCGCTGGCGTGGAAGTTACCCGTCAGGGTAAGCGCGATTCAAATAATTTTGAAATTCAAAAGCGTGAAGACGGCTGGCAAAAAGACTATTATTGGTTTGGTTTTAGACGTGAAAACTCTAATGCAGTTGCTGGAACAGATTTATGGGCAATGAAAAACAAGTTCATTTCCGTAACGCCTTTGCATTTAAACCTCACTAATGTAGAGGCACTTGATACAGTGGCCAATGCATTGAAATAAATTAGACTTGCACGAATTTGACGAGGGGCTTTGCCAAACAACAGATGTCAAACGAAACAGCAAAAGTGAAATTGATAATGGATTTGCGGGCGCGTGGCATCCGCAGCACCGCAGTTCTTGAAGCTATTGAAACAACCCCGCGTGAAAAATTCGTCAGCGAACCGTTTTTCGATCAAGCCTATGCCGATCAATCTTTACCCATTTCATGCGGCCAAACAATTTCACAACCCTACATTGTTGCTTACATGACTGAACAGCTGGGGTTGAATGATCGCAGTTTGGTTTTAGAGGTGGGAACTGGCTCTGGTTATCAAGCCGCCGTTTTGTCAAAGCTTTGTCGGCGCGTGTTTACACTCGAGCGCTATCGAACGTTAAGCATGAAGGCGCGGCACTTGTTTGAAGAACTATCCTTGCGCAACATTACCACCATTATTGGTGATGGATTCAAGGGTTGGCCCCAGCAAGCCCCATTTGACCATATTATTGTTACGGCTTCTCCAACCAAAGTGCCAAAGGATCTTGTTGAACAGCTTGCTCTTGGCGGTGTTATGATTATTCCCCTTAATCAGGGTAGGGGAAAGCAAGCCTTATTTAAAATCACCAGAACACAAAATGGTTTTGAACAAGAAAAACTAATTGATGTTCGCTTTGTACCAATGCTCGAGGGTTTGGCCCGTGAGCGGAAAGTTTGAATAATAAGCGCGAAAAACAAAATCCGAGTATTTAAAACTTTTTGCAACCTATAAACCATCTCTTAACCAAATATCTTCACTATAGCGTTTAGTTAAGTTTGTAAGTTTGAGTTTTTTGAGTATCGGGGTTTAGTTATGAGTACCTTTGACCGCAACCAAGTTAATGCGTTTTCACGCAATCTAACTAATGCGTTTCCACGCGGGCAAGTAAAGTCATTTGCACGTGGGTTGTTATTTGCAGCATCAGCAATTGGTCTGTCTGCATGTTCTTCCACAGTTGATCGCTTTGCCGATTATCCACCAGTGAAAACAACAGCATCTGTTCCAGCAAAAGCGCCACAAGCTGATACTGTAACACGCCAACGTTTGTCAGGTTCACCTGCACAAGGTGCGGTTCGCCCGTCTTGGCAGTCCTCAACACCAAGTTATAATGCGCCAAAACGCACAGCCAGCTATACACCGCAAGCAAAAGCGCCAGCTTATCGCCCAGCAACTAACGGTTCCATTACTGTTCGTTCTGGCCAAACGATGTATTCACTAGCACGTGCAAATGGTTTGTCAGTTAGCCAACTGGCAAGTGCAAACAACATTTCATACCCTTATTCTTTAAGAGTGGGCCAACGTCTGTCTGTTCCAGGTGTTAACTCACCTACATCGCCAGCACCAAGCTTTACGCCGCGCAGCCAACAGCCAACATATCGTGCTGCTAGCGCTCCAGCACCAAAAGTGCGTAGCTATAACACCTCAAGCGGTCACATTGTTCGCCCAGGTGAAACTCTATTTTCCCTTGGCCGCACCTATGGCATGAACCCATATTCAATCGCGCGTCACAACGGATTATCAGCTCCTTACGGGTTGAACGTTGGTCAAAACGTTAGAATTCCGGGCAAATCAGCTGCTACAGTCGCTAGCCGGACAAATTCTGGAACACCTGCAACGTCTCGTTATTCTAAAAACTTGACGAAAAAACCTGTGCAAATTGTTCAAGAAAAATCAACAGACCGCATCTCGCCAGCACCTGTACAACAAATAACGCGTTCTGCGCCGGCACCAATGACAACGCCTGTGGCTAATTCAACGTTCCGCTGGCCCGTTAAAGGTCGCGTAATTTCAAGCTATGGTCGCAAATCAAACGGACTGCGTAACGAAGGCATCAACATCTCAGTGCCTGAGGGAACAAGTGTTCGTGCTGCTGATGGCGGTGTGGTGGCATACGCTGGCAACGAGCTTAAAGGTTATGGCAACCTCGTTCTTGTCCGTCACAAAAATGGCTGGGTAACGGCATATGCACACAATAAAGACCTGTTTGTAAAACGTGGTGATATTGTTAAGCGCGGTGCTGTGATTGCAAAAGCTGGTCAAACAGGTTCTGTGAAAAGCCCACAACTTCACTTTGAAGTTCGCAAAGGTTCCACAGCAGTTGATCCAATGAAGTATTTATCTTCACAAACGGCAGCTGCGAACTAACGCGACAGACACTACTAAAAAGTTCACATACAATTTTAAGAAACCCAGTCTCGCACTGGGTTTTTTTATATGCTTTTTTCCATGCGTCCAGCAAGATCTTGTATATATTGCCACGCAACACGTCCTGACCGTGAACCACGTGTTATGCACCATTCAATAGCTTCGGTACGCAATTGTTCTGGTTCAATATCAAAGTCATAATGGGCGGCATAGCCCTTAACCATCGACAAATATTCTTCTTGGTTACAATTGTGAAACCCAAGCCACAAACCAAACCGATCCGAAAGCGAGACTTTTTCTTGTACTGTTTCTGATGGATTGATC
>JAMOMM010000113.1 GCA_027067085.1 Hyphomicrobiales bacterium | reverse complement strand
CCTGCCGAAATACCTTTTGAAATGATACGGCTTGAGGTGTTTCTGCCCAAGTGGATCATTTTGGTGCCACTGTCGATTTGTTGGCGACCATTGGATACGGCAATTGAATAAAATTCGCCCGAAGAATTATCTCCACGCAAAATGCATGATGGATATTTCCATGTTACCGCTGATCCTGTTTCAACTTGGGTCCAAGAAACTTTTGAATTATCACCACGGCAATCAGCCCGCTTGGTGACAAAGTTGAAAATACCGCCTTTGCCTTCTGCATCGCCCGGATACCAGTTTTGCACGGTCGAGTATTTGATCTCAGCATCTTCAAGCAACACCAACTCAACCACAGCGGCGTGAAGCTGGTTTTCATCGCGTGTTGGCGCGGTGCAGCCTTCAAGATATGAAACGTATGAGCCTTTATCGGCGATGATTAAAGTACGCTCAAACTGGCCTGTGTTTTTCTCGTTAATACGGAAATAGGTTGAAAGTTCCATGGGGCAACGAACGCCCGGTGGAATGTAAACAAATGAGCCATCAGAAAACACCGCAGAATTTAGCGTTGCGTAAAAATTATCTGATTGCGGCACGACGGTGCCAAGATACTTTTTGACCAATTCAGGGTGATCGCGCAAAGCTTCTGAAATCGGGCAGAAAATTACGCCAGCTTTTGCAAGCTCTTTCTTAAAAGTTGTGACCACAGACACACTGTCAAATACCGCATCAACCGCAACGGCACCTTTGGGAATGTTCAAGCCATTATCGTCAAGTTTTGACGGTTCGTCTTGGCGGCGCACGCCTGCCAAAATCTCTTGCTCTTTAAGCGAGATGCCAAGCTTTTCGTATGTCGCTAACAATTCAGGATCAACTTCATCCAAGCTGTTAGGGCCGTTTTCATCAAAGCCTTTTGGGGCAGCGTAATAATACAAATCGTTAAACTTAGGCTTTGGATAATCAACCTTTGCCCATTCTGGCTCTGTCATGGTGAGCCAACGACGATAGGCTGCCAAACGCCACTCAAGCATCCATTCTGGTTCTTGCTTTTTGTCCGAGATAAAACGGATCACTTCTTCCGACAAACCTTTGGGGGCCATATCAGATTCAATGTCAGTTTCAAAGCCGTACTTGTATTTGTCGACTTCAATCTCTTTGACGCGTTCGATGGTTTCTAAATCAGCCATGTTTTTCTTTCTTTCGTTCTTTCGTTCTTCTTATCCAAAAACTGGTTCCCACTTTTTGGGAAGAACTTGTTCTTTATTGCAGCTTATGCTGCAGCAGTTTGATTGTGGCGTTCAACGAGTTGTTGCCAAATTTCTATAAATTTTTCGACGTCTTTTTCAGTTGAGGTCCAACCAAAACTGATGCGCAATGCGCTTTCGCGAAGGCCTTCTTCAACGCCCATTGATTTCAACACTCGAGAGCCTGTCACCTTACCTGATGAACAAGCAGACCCCGTTGATACCGCGATGCCTTCAAGGTCTAAATTAATCAACGTGGTTTGGGCTTTTAAGCCTTCAAGCGCTATGTAAGATGTGTTTGGTAGGCGTTCAACGCCTTGACCAAAGATTGTGACATCAGGCGAAACAGCTTGCAACTTTGATTCAAAAAGGTCGCGCAAGGCTTTGATCTCAATTTGTTTTTTTGTGTTGTCCTCTAGCGCCGCCTCAACGGCTGCGGCAAAGCCAGCAATGCCCGCCACGTTTTCAGTGCCGCCACGGCGACCAAGCTCTTGCCCGCCACCATGAATGTATTTATCTAGCGTTACGCCGTCACGCATAATCAAAGCACCAACACCTTGCGGGCCGCCCACTTTATGGGACGACAAAGTCATCATATCAACACCTAGCAAACCGAAATTGACGGGAATTTTACCCAGCGCTTGCACCGCGTCTGTATGAAAAACGCCGCCAAAACGGCTTGTCAGTTCAGCCACCTCTGCAACAGGTTGAATGACCCCTGTTTCATTGTTGGCCAGCATCACTGACACTAAAGCTTTGCCACTAGGTGCAAACGTGTCTTCGTGGGATGAAGCCAATGTGGCGGCAAGTATTTCCAAGGCAATAACACCGTTGTCATCAACGGGGATTATTTCAACTGGTTTGCCCGTGGCGCGTGCTGCTTCGAGAACACATGAATGCTCAACATCTGAAATGATAATGCGATCAACTTGCGCGCCTTTAATGGCGGCATTATTGGCCTCGGTGCCAACGCCTGTAAACACGACCATCGCAGGAATAACACCCAAGGCATCGGCAATGGTTTTGCGAGACTTTTCAACCAAAGCACGCGCGGCGCGTCCCTCGGCATGAATGGATGATGGGTTGCCGCCCATATCAAGCGCAGCCATCATTGCCTCTCGCGCCTGTGGGCGAAGTGGTGTGGTTGCGTTATGGTCAAGATATGTACGCATGTTTTTCAAACTCCAGCCGTTATGTTTGCAGGCTGAGATTGAGCTGGTTCAGCCTTGGCACGGCGGATTGATGCTTCAAGTGCAAGGTTACGTTTGCCGATAACATCACCCAGTGTGACCGATGATAAAAATCCATAAATCTGGCGACCTAAAGCAGCCCATAATTCGTGGGTGACACATTTATCGCCACCAATACAGCCAGTAATCGCATCGCCATCTTGGCAACGCGTAACGGTTAGCGGCTCATCGGCGGCCAGCACAATGCTTGAAACGATGATCTCGTCAGGCTCGTTAGCTAATAAATACCCACCACCTGGTCCACGCACGCTAGTGACTAGGCCACTTTTACGCAATTTGCCAAAAAGCTGTTCTAAATATTCTTGAGAGATCTGTTGGCGCTCTGCAATGGATGCCAAAGAAACGGGCTTACCGCCTGATTGCATAGCAATATCGGACATCGCCATAACGGCATAACGGCCTTTGGTTGAAAGTTTCATCGCCTGAATCCTTAACTATTGCTATAGAAACCTTGCTTTTTACTGGCTCAAACGTGTAAGAAACGGGTGAGTTTCATTTTTGAGTGGATTTTGTAAAAAACGCAGCAAGTTTTGAATTATTCTAATATTTGATAAACCTGATATAATAAACCCGACTAGCAGAGTCAACTATTGTCGACATGAGTGCACAAGGTTTTTTGCCGCAGTTCTTTTAATCATCACCTCAGCCATTATTTCTTAACCCATTTTCAAGGTTATTTTATGCCAGAAGTTATTTTTACCGGCCCTGCAGGTCGTCTTGAAGGCCGTTATCACCAAAGCCCTGAAAAACAAGCGCCAACGGCGTTGATTTTGCATCCGCACCCACAATTTGGTGGTACGATGAACAACCCGATTGTTCACGCCCTGCATTACATGTTTATGGCGCGCGGATTTTCCGTATTACGGTTTAACTTTCGCGGTGTTGGTCGCTCGCAAGGTTTGTTTGAGAATGGCGCGGGTGAATTGGCTGATGCAGCCGCTGCACTTGATTGGATGCAAGGTTTTAA
>JAMOMM010000112.1 GCA_027067085.1 Hyphomicrobiales bacterium | reverse complement strand
CAGCGGCAAAGTTTTCAGATATTTCTGCCCGCCGCGCCAGTTTAGAACGCACTATTGGTGAGCATAAAGCAAAAATTGAACGCCTTGCTCGTGAAATTATTCAGGTCAATGAGCGCCGCGAAGAAATTTTAACCAAATCAGGCGGCAAAGAAGATTTAGAAAACTTGGCCGCCAGTGTTGAAGTTGCTGTTGGTGTTGCCAGCCAAGCTGAAGAGGCGGCAACAAAAGCTGAAAGCGCTCTAAAAGAGGTGCGCCAAGCCGAAGTTGAAGCTCGCCGCCATTTTGACGAAACCCGTTCAAAGGCAGGCAAACTAACCACTGAAGTCCAAACTTTAACCAAACTGCTCAATGTAAACGATGGGGACTTATGGCCACCTGTGATCGACGCACTCAAGGTTGAAGAGGGTTTCGAAACCGCATTGGGTGCTGCGCTTGGCGATGATATTGACGCGCCAACAGATGAGTCAGCGCCAGTTCATTGGCGTTCAATGGCTCCCTTAGATCAAAATGCATCTCTACCTAATGGCGTTGAGGCCCTGTCGAAATATGTGTCTGCACCTGCAGCGCTCCAAAGACGTTTAAGCCATATTGGTGTGGTTGATGCGGCCGATGGCCCCATTCTTCAAAAGCAACTGTTTCCGGGCCAGCGTTTGGTCTCTCGCGATGGCGGTGTTTGGCGTTGGGATGGCTATTCAGCTGCAGCGGATGCACCAACAGCTGCCGCGCAACGCTTAGCTGAACGTAACCGTTTAGGCAGCTTACAAAAAGAAAGTGAAGCGGCAACGTTGAGCGCCAACGCGGCGCGCAGCACCCACGAGCAAGCACGTAGCAAAGTTGAAGCGGCAGCAAAAGTTGAAACAGATAATCGCAATGCTTGGCGCAGTGCCACACAAGCGGTCGATCAAGCTCGGCGTGCATTGGCCAACCGCGAACGATCAATGAGCCAAGCTCTACAACAAGCCAGCGCCATGGAAGAAGCAGGGCGCAGGGTTGAAGAAAGTAAAAAAGAAACGCAAACAGCTCTTGAAGGGTCTCAAGCAGAGTTGAGCCAAATCCCTGATGTCTCTGGTCTCGAAGCGGAGCTGCAAACATTACGGAATAAGGTCAATGAAGGCCGCACGGCCTATTCAGAAAGCCGCGCGCGCCATGATGGATTAGAGCGTGAAGCCAAAATGCGGGCTGACCGTCTGGTTGCGATTGAGCGCGAGATGCAGTCGTGGGCCCAACGCACGGTGAGAGCAAAAGAACAAATATCTGAATTGTCAGCTCGTGCTGAAAAAACCAAAAAAGAGCTGGCCGAACAAGCTGGCATGCCCAAAGCCTTTGAAGAAAAACGTATTAAATTATTATCTTCGATTGCTCAGGCTGAAAAAGATCGCTCCGTTGCGGGTGATGAATTAGCCGTTGCAGAAAATCATTTACGTGCCGCTGAAGACTTGGTTCGCAAAGCTGAAAGCGAATTGGGTAAAACCCGCGAAGCTCATGCCAGACTAGAAGCGCGCGCCGAAGCTGCTAAAGAGAAAAAATCTGAATGCCGTGTGCGTATTGTTGATACGCTAGAGTGCCGACCAGAAGAAGTTTTAGAGCGCGCTGGCCTTGATGAGGAAAACCTGCCAAGCCAACAAGATGTTGAACAGCAACTTGCGACGTTGAAAAACCAACGCGACCGCTTGGGCGGTGTGAACTTGCGCGCTGAAACAGAAGCGGTGGAAGTGGCTGATAATTTAAACGAACTCATCACTGAACGCGACGATGTGGTAAGCGCCATCAATAAGTTGCGTCATGGTATTGGCAGCCTGAATAAAGAAGGTCGCGTTCGCTTGCTTGAAGCCTTTGCTACCGTCAACGAACATTTTGGCACTTTGTTTACAACCTTGTTTGGTGGCGGCAAGGCCGAGCTACAATTGATCGAATCAGATGATCCACTTGAAGCTGGTTTGGAAATTTTGGCAAACCCTCCTGGTAAACGCCCACAAGTTTTGTCATTGTTGTCAGGCGGTGAGCAAGCTCTAACAGCCATGGCGTTGATTTTTGCGGTATTTTTGACCAATCCATCACCAATTTGCGTACTTGATGAGGTCGATGCCCCGCTTGATGACCACAATGTTGAGCGATTCTGTAATCTGCTCGAAGCAATGCTTGAAAAATCAGACACGCGCTTCTTGATTATCACCCACCACGCCTTGTCTATGGCCCGTATGAACAGGCTTTTTGGCGTTACGATGATGGAACGCGGCGTTAGTCAACTTGTTTCGGTTGATTTGGAGACCGCTGAACGCCTTCGCGATGCCAGTTGAAGGGCTAATTTTTCCCACCCGCGTTAAATCGGGCGCGGCAAAACGACTTATCCGCCTGTTTTATCCAGACTATATTTAAAAACCCTTTGAAAACAGTCAGTTAATAAGTGTGGCGAATTCTTGACATTGTTGCAACACACATCTATTTTGCACTCGCTTTGGGTGCTGTACTCAAAGCTTGGTAAAATCATTGAATATCGATTGCTTTTAATTGATTTTCGATGATTTGAAGACGAATTGAAGGCTGCTCATGGGTGATGAAAACAAAACATCGTCTAAGGAGCTTGATGATTTTGGAAAGCGACTTTCTGCCACTGTTTCTTCTTTAGAAAAAGGTGACAAAAGGGGCGCTTCTAACGCATCGGCTTATTCATTTGGTTTTCGGCTGGTAACTGATTTGGTTGTTGGTGTTTTATCAGGTTTTGGGATTGGTTGGTTGTTAGACCACTGGTTGGGTACGGCGCCTTGGTTTTTATTAATTTTTATGCCAATTGGCATGGTTGCAGGAATTTTGAACGTTATTAGGGCTGCAAAGTCCATCGAAGCCAAGAGACATTTAGAAAAAACTGATGCTACAGGCATTCCAAGTGTTCCCTTTGACGACGATGAGTAGTAAGAAGCTTTGAAATAACGACTTAAAGAGGGAATTTATACAGTGGCAAGCGCAACTGATACACTTACCGCACCAGCACAAGGTGCAGCCGATGCAGCAGCACATGGCGGCAGCGGCGGCGGTATGCAAATTGACCCAATGCACCAATTCGAAATCAAACGGTTTATAGAATTGAAACTGGGCGGTTTCGATATGTCCTTCACCAATTCATCACTTTGGATGGTGATTATTGTTGCTGTGGTTTCTCTGGTATTGCTTCTTGGTTCTAATAAAATGGTTCCAGGCCGTCTGCAGTCTTTGGGCGAATTGGCCTACGAATTTATTTCAGGCATGATGCGTGATATTCTTGGTGACACGGGCCGTGCGTTTTTTCCGCTGATTTTCACACTGTTTATGTTTGTTCTTGGCGCCAACATGCTTGGTATGTTGCCATACTCATTTACCGTGACCAGCCACATTATCGTGACCTTTGGCCTAGCGATATTTGTTTTCATTGGCGCAACGATCGTTGGTTTTGCCAAGCATGGCTTACATTACCTAAAACTTTTCGTTCCCTCTGGTGTCC
>JAMOMM010000111.1 GCA_027067085.1 Hyphomicrobiales bacterium | reverse complement strand
AAGCGTTTGGACGGGTGTATGCTTGTTTTGACCCTCTGGTTTTTTGCTCATCACATCACCGCTCGTTCATTAGATCAACCTGCCTTCAAGTGAAATCACTTGAAGGCAGGTAAGTTGATCGTTGCTCTAATACTCACAAAACCATCGCTAAACAAAACGATCTTACGAGCGTGCGTGCAAAACATAACCACGGGCCCGCACAGTTTGCAAATAAATTGGCCGTGTTGGGGTTTCTTCTATTTTTGCCCGTAGTCGGTTTATTTGCACATCAACCCCGCGCGCGTTTCCAACTGGACTATCACTACCATTTTGCCCATCTTGTTGGGATAAATCTTGTCGCGAAACAACTTCGCCTGCTTGGCTTGCCAATATCCGTAGCATTTCAGTTTCCCGCGTGGTTAAATGCACAATGGTTTCACCTTTGCGCAATTGTCCACGCTGCAAATTAAAAGTAAAATCACCAAAAGACACATCATCAGGCGTTTGTTGTGTGGGCACCTGCCGCCTCAAAATGGATTGAATACGCAGCAACAATTCTTGCGGCTCAAATGGCTTGGACAAATAATCATCGCCCCCTGCCATCAATCCTTTAATTCTGTCTTGCGCACTCGCCAGCGCTGACAAAAACAAAATAGGCACATGCTCACGGTTCAAAGCTTCGCCCTCACTGCGCAAAGACTGGGATAATTCCAACCCACTTTCACCAGGCATCATTATATCAAGAATGAGCAGGTCAAACGCAATCGACACCATTTTAGCCCGCGCCTCTTGCGCATCTCCAGCCGAAGAAACCCGAAACCCGTTCTGTGATAAATATGATGATAACAACTCGCGTATTCGCGTATCGTCATCAACCACCAACAGGTGCATCATCTCATCAGTGGCTACCATCTGTTTGCTCTCAAAATATTAAGGTTTATTCGTTTCACAGCTTGCCGTAGCTTGAGAAAACAATGACGCAACGTGGTCGCGATCATCGCGATCAATCATTGCAAACAACACATCGCGGTGCAATCCGTCCACACCCGCGCCCGTTTGCTTCAACGCAGCTTGAACCCGTTTAATTTGCGGCGACATCAGTTCACGGTGTAGCGCACAACCCGTTTCAGTCAACGATAGCAAGCGGCGGCGGCGATCTTTCACGCTCTCTTTTTGTTCAACAAACCCTTTATCAACAAGCTCTTTTAAAACCCGCCCCAAGCTTTGTTTAGTAATGCGTAAAATATCAAGTAATTCAGCCACACGAATACCTGGGTGACGGCCTACAAAGTGAATAATTCGGTGATGGGCGCGACCAAATTCATAGCGATCTAATATTTCATCGGGATCGGAGATAAAGTCTCGGTATGCAAAAAATAGCAATTCCATAATTTCGGTAACTTTAGCCAACTCTTCATCAGCCATCTTTTCTGTGCTCACCAAAACACTCCCTCATTTTTCACCAATAGACCACCTCGATCTACCACTTTGCCGCGCCCTACCCAAAAATACGTAAGTCTTATTGACATATTTTAAAAGTTGCACAATAGTAGCGCCCTTACCTGCCCTTATAGCAGGCATTTACGGGTTATGTTACAAACAATATTTAGGCAATACATGAAAGTATTGCTGAGGAGTACAAAAAATGGCCGGACTACCTTTTGACCAACGTGAAGGCGCAATATGGATGAATGGCAAATTTGTGCCATGGGAAGATGCAAATCTCCACGTCTTGTCACACGGTCTACATTACGGCTCCGGCGTGTTTGAAGGTGAGCGAGCATATAATGGCAAGATCTTCAAACTTGAAGAACACACCGATCGTCTAATCAACTCTGGAAAAATGCTCGGATTTGACATTCCTTATACCGCCGATGAAATCAACCAAGCCTGTATCGATACATTAGCTGAACAAGGCTACACCGATGCCTATGTTCGCCCCGTTGCTTGGCGCGGCTCTGAAATGATGGCCATCTCAGCACAAGAAACAAAAATCAATCTTGCCATCGCCATCTGGCAATGGCCATCATATTTCGATCCAGCAGAAAAGCTCAAAGGCATTCGCCTTGATATTGCCGAATGGAAACGCCCAGACCCAGCAACAATTCCGTGTTTTGCCAAGGCCACAGGCCTGTATATGATTTGCACTTTATCAAAACACGCAGCCGAAGCAAAAGGCTACACCGATGCTTTGATGTATGACTATCGTGGGCACGTTTCTGAAGCAACAGGTGCCAACGTGTTCTTCGTTAAAGACGGCGAACTTCACACACCAACACCAGATTGTTTCCTTGATGGCATCACCCGTCAAACCGTGATTGACTTGGCCAAAGAACGCCAAATCAAAGTCAACGTTCGCACCATTATGCCCGATGAAATGGCTGGGTTTGAAGAATGCTTCCTCACAGGCACCGCTGCAGAAGTAACACCAGTTTCTGAAATTGGACCTCATTCATTTACTGTTGGAGAAATCAGTAAAACGTTGATGAGCGATTATGAAAAATTAGTGCGCGGCACATAACGTTCCTTCACTGGGTTTTGTGAGAATTTAATTTTACATTGACGCAAAGTCATGTAGTCTATCCGCGAACAGATCATCCTCGGAGAGACGACATGCGCTTTGCTTCCAAATTTCTTGTCACTACTGCCTTGTGCGCGGTGTTATTTTCAACACCTTCCTTTGCTGCAAACAATGAATCAGTTGGCGACAATATCCAGCAATTTGTTACATCAGGTCACATCAACCTTGAGAAAACCATCGAATCTCAACGCCTATTCCAAATTTTCACCTTTTACGAAGACCGTAATTTCAAACCCGTTTGGACACGTGATACAGGCGTGAAAGGCAAAGGCAAAGCCTTATTAAAAGTTCTGCAAAACGCTCATGAACACGGTCTTGATCCTAAATTTTACGAAACCCAAGACATTGCCGAGCGTATCACAACAACGAACCCTGAAGAATTGGCCGAGCTCGACATTTTAATGTCGTTAGCGTTTGCTTCCTTTGCAACCGACCTATCAAAAGGACGGCTTGAGCCTTCTAAAGTTAATCGTGACATCAGTATTAAAACCCATTCACCAGGTGCTGTAACGCTGATCGACGGCGCAGAAATTGCCACTGATTTAGTGCCCTATTTAGACAAGCTGGTTTCCAAATCTCCTCGTTACGCTCGCCTTAAAAAAGCACTGGCAGATTATCGCGAAAAAGCAGCACACGGCCCCTGGCCAAAAATCGCCAAAGGCAAAGCCCTGAAACCCTTAATGGATGATGCCCGTGTGCCGTCTCTTAAAAAGCTACTGCTATCAACGGGTGATCTAAAAACCAATGAAACACCAGAGGCTACCATTTATAATGAAAACGTTGTGGCTGCAGTTAAGTTATTCCAGCTTCGCCACGGCGCGCAAAGCGATGGTGTTGTTGGCCCAGCAACATTAAAAATGCTCAATGTGCCACTTGACTACCGCATCAAGCAGCTAATTATAAACTTGGAGCGCCGCCGCTGGATGCCTGATGACTTTGGCAAACGCTACGT
>JAMOMM010000110.1 GCA_027067085.1 Hyphomicrobiales bacterium | reverse complement strand
TTAAAGAAGATCTTATCCACTCTCTACAAAGCCATGTTGAAGTTGATGAGCCCGAAGAAACAGATATGCCATTGTTGCCAGCAGCTGAAGGCCAAGTCATGGCTGACGGTCAAACGGGTGATTCTGGCGAACCTGCACTAGAGCCAATGAGTGAAGAAGACTTGCTACGTGGCCTAGAAGGTTTACCACCAGCAGAAAGTCCAGGAAGCCAGCGTTCTGGTTTTTAAGCTTGCCAATCTTATATAATGACAGGCCGTAGTGGTTTGCGATAAAATGTGATTTTAGAGACGAGGTAGCAAAAGCTGTCTGGTCTCTTTTTTGTTTTTCGACTATCAACAATAATAGGAACAAGTGAAGCGCTTTAATCTGTGCTTTTCAGGGAAACAAAATATTATGATGCGCCAGTACGAGCTTATCGAACGCGTTACCAGTTATGATCCACATGCAGACGAGGCGTTGTTAAACAAAGCCTATGTTTATGCAATGAAAGCTCATGGCCATCAAACACGAGCATCGGGCGCACCTTATTTTTCTCACCCGCTGGAAGTTGCTGAAATTTTAACGACCTTCAAGCTGGACGTGGCAACAATTGCCGCTGCTTTGTTACATGATGTGGTTGAAGATACAGACGCAACACAAGCCGACATTGAAGAGCTTTTTGGATCTGAAATTGCCTCCCTTGTGGACGGTCTCACAAAAATTAGCCAACTTGACCTTGTGACCAAAGAGGCTAAACAAGCGGAAAACTTACGCAAACTTTTGTTAGCGGTCTCAAAAGATGTGCGGGTTTTGATGGTCAAACTTGCAGATCGTCTTCATAACATGCGCACCATCGGCCATGTGAAAGAAGAAAAGCGAAAGCGTATCTCTCAAGAAACTTTGGATATTTACGCACCACTTGCAGGCCGCATGGGTATGCAAACAATCCGTGAAGAACTTGAAGACATTGCCTTTCGCTCGCTTGACCCTCAAGCTTATGAAACAATCATCACCAGACTAAGCGATATGAAAGCTGAAGTTGGCGATATTATTGATGAGATTGAAACCACCCTTAAACAAAAACTTGAAGATGCAGGGATTTCAGCTCGCATTTTTGGGCGGGAAAAACGACCCTTTTCAATTTGGTCTAAGATGGAGCGAAAACAACTTTCGCTTAGTCAGTTATCAGACATTTTTGCATTTCGAATTATCGTTGAAACACCATTGGATTGTTATAAAGTTTTAGGTGTTGCCCATCAAAACTGGCGTTCAATACCTGGGCGGTTCAAAGACTATATTTCAAACTCGAAACAAAACGATTACCAATCAATTCACACAACCGTCATTGGTCCGCATCGCAAACGGGTGGAGCTGCAAATCCGTACAGATGAAATGGATCGAATTGCTGAGCGTGGCGTAGCTGCTCATGGTTTTTATAAAGACATTAAAAACCAAGATGATGCTGAAGCAGGCGTTGCGGTGCCAGCAGCAACCTCCAATGCTTACAGATGGTTGCGCCATCTCGTGGATATTATTTCATCGGCTGATAATCCGCGCGAGTTTATGGAGCATACGAAACTTGAACTGTTCCACGATCAAGTTTTTGCATTTACGCCAAAGGGAGATTTGATTGCCTTGCCAATGGGCGCAAATGCAATTGATTTTGCCTATGCAGTGCATACCGATGTTGGAAACAGCGCCGTTGGTTGTCGGGTCAATGGACGCCATGCGCCGTTAATGGGCGTTTTGCGCAATGGTGATGAAGTTGATATTATTACATCAAAAGCTCAAACACCACCATCGTCTTGGGAAGGCTCAACTGTTACTGGCAAAGCAAAGGCTGCGATTCGGCGTGCAACCAAACAAGCCATACGTACTCAATATGCTGGGCTTGGTCGCGAGATATTAGATCATTGTGTAGAACGAGCAGGGGCAAAATATACTCAAGAAGATTTAGAAACCGCCGTGCGCCGTCTTGGTTTGAAAGAAGTTGACGATGCATTAGCATCACTTGGGCGTGGTGAAATTACCAGTGTGAATATTTTGTCGGTTATGGATATTGAAGTTGATGATAATTTGCCAATGCCGTTTGCCAAAGAAAAAGCAGGGTCAGCAAATAATGCCATTGAAATTCGTGGTGTCGATAAAAACCTTCCGTTGAAAATTTCACCTGAAACAGGGGCTGTTCCGGGTGAACGGATTGTTGGAATTTTCACACCTGGAGAAGGTATTGTCGTATATCCGATTTTTGCCACTAAACTCATGGAGTTTGAGGATCAACCAGAACGGTGGTTGGATTTAGCTTGGGGGATTGATGAGTCTGAGAAAACTTATCCAGCGCGCATCAAAGTGGTTATTCACAATGAAGTTGGAGCCCTTGCCCAAGTCACCCAAACTATAGGTGAAAATGGGGCCAATATTGAAAACCTTCAAATGGTATCACGCGAACGAGATTTTTATGACCTCGATATTGTTTTAGACGTGGTTGGTATTAAGCACTTAACGCGGGTTTTAAGTAGCCTTGATAAAGGCAAGTTAGTAAGTCATGTGATGAGGGTTGAAGGTTAACTCATAACTTTGTAATCAAACGTTATGAGTGAATTTAATCGGGTTAAATTATGATACAAGATGAAGTTTTAAATGAGTTTCGTGACGCAAAGGCCTTGTTAGAAGGCCACTTTGTTTTATCCTCTGGTTTGCACAGCGCTCAGTATTTACAATGCGCCCGTGTGATGATGGATGCAAAACGTGCGGATCGGCTATGTGCAGCAGTAAAAAACAAAATCGCTGCACAAATATCTCAAGAAATTGAGTTGGTTGTTTCACCAGCCATGGGTGGTGTTGTTGTTGGTTATGAAATGGGTCGTCAATTTGGTGTGCCGTCAGTGTTTTTTGAACGGGTGGATGGCCAACTTGAGTTACGCCGTGGCTTTAATATTCCACAAGGAGCCAAGTGCTTGATGATGGAAGACATCGTTACAACAGGTCTTTCATCGCGCGAATGCATCAAAGCCATCAACGACTTGGGCGGGGAAGTGGTTGCAGCAAGTTGTTTGATAGACCGCTCCAATGGAACGGCAGATTTAGGTGTACCACTAATCGCGCTTGCTCAACTTGAAATTGAGACATATACAACAGATCAGCTGCCGTCAGAACTGGCCGCTATACCAGTTGAAAAACCTGGTAGTCGTAATTTGAAGGCATAAGTAGTTCTTAAAAATGTTTAAACGTCGAAATAAACCGCCGATTTTATCGCGAGTAGCTAATATTTTTTGGCCACGTGTAGGCTTGAAGCGATCTGTCAAATACACTTGGCACCGCATTGCGCGCATTTCTGGTTCTGCGCATTTTATTACCATAGGTGTCGTGTCTGGCGTGTTTGCATCGTGGACACCATTCGTCGGTTTTCATTTTTTACTTGCTGCAATGATTGCACTCATTTTGCGGGGCAGTTTGTTCGCTTCAGCTATTGGCACGTTTTTCGGTAACCCATTTACGTTCCCGTTCATTTGGATTTCGACCTATAATATTGGT
>JAMOMM010000109.1 GCA_027067085.1 Hyphomicrobiales bacterium | reverse complement strand
TTTTTTGGAGCAGCCTTATTTCTCGCACGCCCGCCACGACCGAAGCATTTTATTTGTTTGCTAAATATGTCTTTGACACCTTGGGCTATCGTCGGTTTGAATGGAAATGCAATGATACCAATGAACCATCAAAACGTGCAGCGCTGCGTTATGGCATGAGTGCTGAAGGGGTTCATCGCCAAGCTTTGGTGGTTAAAGGCAAGAACCGCGACACGGCGTGGTTTTCAATGCTCGATCATGAATGGCCGCTTTGTAAGCAGGCAATGGAAACTTGGCTGTCTGTTGAAAACTTTGATGATGGTGGGCAACAGATTAAACGGCTGGAAGATATTCGCTCGGGAATTTCAAGAAACAATTAAATCTAATGGCTTGCTCGTGGGACTCGTCTTGACTGTTTGGACCATCAAGACTAAATCAACTCTTGCATCAGTTGGCTGGATGACCGCTGAGGGGTAATGGCTTTCGAGCCGGGGCCGCTTGGAGGAAAGTCCGGGCTCCATGTAAACACGGTGCCGGATAACGTCCGGCGGGGGCGACCCTAGGGATAGTGCCACAGAGAGTAGACCGCCATTTAAGCTAACTTGTTAGCTTAGAGGGTAAGGCTGAAAGGGTGCGGTAAGAGCGCACCGCGGTGTTGGTAACAACACTGGCGAAGGTAAACCCCACCGGGAGCAAGACCAAATAGGGGCGGCACATGGTCGGTTTATGGATCGTCGCCCGGGTTGGTTGCATGAGGTGTGCAGTAATGTACATCCCAGATGAATGGTCATACAGCTTTGCTTTTTGCAAGGTGGACAGAACCCGGCTTATAGGCCAACTGATGCTTTTTTACTCACGCTTACTCGCTACGCTCGGACGCTGCGATGCGCGGCGCATAAGCGCCGAGGTGCGGTCGCATCTAGTTGGGTTTTTGCTTATGTTTAACTCACGCTTACTCGCTTTGCTCGGACGCTGCGATGCGCGGCGCATTAGCGCCGAGGGCCGTTGGCCCTTGTCGTCGCTGTGCTCCTCCACTGATATTTACGGAGAGTTCCAGCCAAGATCTGGAAATTTATGGCAGTCTGTGAAACTAGGTGCGACCGCACCTCGGCCGATCAGGCCGCGCCAGCGCAGCGTACGAGCACAGCGAGTTAGCGTGAGCCTAAAAAATGAAACTAGGTGCGACGCGCCTCGGCCGATCAGGCCGCGCTTGCGCAGCATACGAGCAAAGCGAGTTAGCGTGAGCCTAAAAAATGAAACTAGGTGCGACCGCACCTCGGCCGATCAGGCCGCGCCAGTGCAGCGTACGAGCAAAGCGAGTTAGCGTGAGCCTAAAAAATGAAACTAGGTGCGACCGCACCTCGGCCGATCAGGCCGCGCCAGTGCAGGCCCAAGCACCGCGAGGATTTGCCGTGAACGGAACCTAAACAATCAAAACTCAATCCTTATCCGTACCCATCACCCGCTAATAATATCTTCAAGGCGTTTATAATCGTCTTCTCGATATTCTTGCAGCACACTGGCGATTTCATCGGCGCTTACATCTAGTGAGTTTAAGACGATGCCGCCCAATTGTAGGCTGGATTCTGCTGCTTCTGAGACAACAGCGCTTGCGCCAGCCAGCTCAAGGTGGGCCATGTGTTGGCGGTCTCTGGCACGAACGTAAATAGGTAAATCTGGATAATTATCTCGCAATGCAGCAACGACGCGGCTAGCGGTTTGTTGTTGGTCTAGGGTGATGACAGCCATTTTTGCTCGCGGGGCTCCTGCTGCATTAAGAACCGCGATCTGGTCAGCATCCCCAAAGTACACTGACATGCCTTTGGCCCTGCATTTTGTAACGCGGCTTTGGTCCAGGTCGAGCGCAATATAAGGAATGCCCGCATCTGAAATGACTTTGGCAACGGTTTGTCCAACGCGGCCAAAACCAGCGATTAACACATGGTTGCTTTGCCCTTCTAAACTAGAATCAAAAGCCATTTCTGATGGTTTTTCGCTGCCCTTTATCCAGCAAGAAATGCGTTGGCCAGCCCCAAATAAAAAAGGTGTTGCAACCATTGTTAGGGCGATGGAAGCCATTAAAATTTGGGCCAAATTTTCAGGAATAAGTTTTAACGCAAGGGCTGCTCCAAAAAGCACAAAGCCAAACTCACCGCCTTGTGACAAGGCAAAACCCGTTCTAATTGATGTGCTTAAAGGTGTGCCAACAACCCTGCATAAAGCCGTTGTCACCAGTATTTTCACAACGAGTAGACTGATTACGACGAATGCAATGATGTTGAGCTGATCTATAATAAGGGCAATGTCAATTGACATGCCAATGGTCATAAAAAACAGACCAAGAAGAATGCCACGAAATGGCTTTATATCTGCTTCAATCTGGTGGCGGTATTGTGTTTCTGCGAGCAATAATCCAGCTAATAATGCGCCAAGCTCCATCGACAATCCAGCAACTTTCATGAGCAAGCCCATGCCTAAGATCATTAGTAAAGTGGTCGAAACAAAAAGCTCTGGGCTGCGCATGCTTGCGATCAAACCGTAAAGCGGTTTTAACAAGTAGCGACCAAATAAGAAGACAATGACCAATCCAATACCGCCTTTGATAACGGCAAAGCTGATGGCTTGGAAAAATGAGGAACCTTCTGCGCTGAGCAACGTTATAAAAATCAAAAGAGGCACAACGGCTAAATCTTGTAATAGCAATATTGAAAACGTAGTGAGGCCAAAACGTGTACCCCTTTCACCGCGCTCGCCAAGAAGTTGTAAGACAAAGGCTGTGGATGAAAGCGCCAAACCGCCGCCGACGATTGCAGCGGTGTTTAAGTTAAAACCAAACCACCAAACCGCTGCACCTATAATTGTTCCTGTAACAACAACTTGCAGTGAGCCTAAACCAAAGACTTTGCTTCCCAGCATCTTCAAGCGCCCAAATGACAGCTCTAGCCCAATCATAAATAACAGGAAAACCACGCCAAACTCTGCAAGGGTGTGAGCGGTGTCTGTATCGCCAATGATTGCAAAACCATGCGGGCCAATAATAATACCGGCAGCCAAATAGCCCAAAATTGGGCTAGAGCGAAAACGTTGAAAAAGTGGCACAACAATAACCGCTGCCACAAGAAAAATGACAATGTCTAGCAGGTACTCAGAATGGTTCACTTTTGTAAGTTCCTCGTTATTGATTCTCTGCAATTGCAGTTTATCAGTAACAGGAATTGGCAACTAAAAAAACTTTGAGTTAAGTTCTGTGTTGTTGGCACAATTTAAATCGCCCATTGAATTTTAGATACTTTGAGTAAAAAACTTTTTTGTTTCATCGTCAGCAGGGAACATTAGTTCAATTTTTAAATCGGCCAGCGTAAGGTCAAACACCGAGCCGAATTGGGCAAGGGTTGAGAAAACTGAAATAGTGTTTTTACCAATGCGAAAGCGGGTGGGAATGACGGCTCGGGTGAAATCAACGAGCCGTGGTTTTGGGGAGTGTAAGTCTAAGTGGCCTTCCAGTTGGCTGGTCAATTGGCTAAGCGTTTCGTCTTCTCCCAAATGAAAA
>JAMOMM010000108.1 GCA_027067085.1 Hyphomicrobiales bacterium | reverse complement strand
GCAAAAACTTGAGTGAAACAGATGTTCAAGCACAAGAAAAACACGGCAAAGCCTTTGCTCTGCGCTTGGATATGGACAAAGCCATTGAGCATATGCACGCGACAGGTAAAACAAACTTGCTCAAGGAGTGTACAAAATACGCCAATTTACACAGCTGGGGCGATATTGTGCTGGTCCGCAAAGACACACCGACCAGCTATCACCTATCTGTAGTTGTTGACGATGCAAAACAAAACATAACACATGTTACGCGTGGCATGGACATGTTCCCCTCCACCGCCATTCACATATTATTACAAAGTTTGCTCAATCTCCCCACCCCGAAATATGAGCATCACAAACTCATCAAAGACCCAACAGGGCGCAAACTAGCCAAAAGCCTGCGCGACCGATCAATCAAAGCAATGCGAGAAGAAGGTATGAGCGCGGATGCAATTAAAAGGCAATTAGGACTGATGGAGTAAAAGTGAAACAAATGAGCAAAATTGGTATTACAAAGCACCTTAGAAGACTCAATTAGAAGTAAAAATCATTTCCAGCGACCTTGGAAACCACTATCACCCTCAACCTTCAACCAACCCTTGCTCAATAATTGATTTTGCCATTGCACGGGCAGAATCTCGGTTAGAAACGAGATCACGTCCTAGAAGTTTCACAGCGCTGCTATAATCAACATTATGCTTATGTCCAAGCGACTTTGATGCCGTCTTAGCATCACCATCAAATAACCCAACCAGCTTCACAACAAAATCTGGTAACTGGCGGGTTGGTAGTCCTTTAGCATATTTTGGGAAATCGTGCGCCAAGGCACGTGCAATCTCGACCAGCTGAATGTCTTCCCCTGAAGCCAAAATACGCCGCCCATAAAACTCTTGCGCTTCTAAAGCGTTAATATGAAGAGCAGCGGCATCTCGCACATCCACACACGAGAACCCTATATTTGGCGCACCAGGAAAGCCGCCTTTCAACATTTTAAGGATCAACGCGCCTGACGTGCCGATGTCTTTCTCCAAGACGGGACCAAGAATAAACCCAGGATTAATAACCGTCAAAAGTTCTTTGCACCCAGCTTCCTCAACCAATTTCCATGCTTTTCTCTCAGCCAAAGTTTTAGACAAAACATAAGCACTGACGTCATCACCGTCAACATTTGTCCAATCAGCTTCGGTTAACTTAGCTGTGTGGCTGTTACCATGTCCATGGGCGATAGAAACCATTGAAGACGTCAAGACGATATGCTTCACATTGGCAGCAAGCCCTGCATTGATAGCCCGTCGTGTGCCCTCCACTGCTGGCTTTACCAATTCTTGGGGATCTTTCGGCATTGTCGTGACGAAAGGAGAGGCCGTATGAATGAGATAATCAGACCCTTCAATCGCTTTATTCCAGCCCCTATCCTCTAACAAGTCAAGTTCGGTAAAGGACAGGTTAGTCGTGTCCGCACCATGGCTCTCAAGCACCCTTCTAGTATGATCGGCTTTTCCCAATGAACGCAACGAGCCCGTGACATGTGCACCAGACTTCAGCAACTGCAGTGCAATGTGACTGGCTAAAAAGCCAGAAACACCCGTGAGAAATACTCGTTTTTTCATAAGCGTTTCCTTTTAATCCATTACTTGATTTACATTATGACGTTTTATATATATTTTGTCATAATGTAAATCAAGTAAAAAATTGAACGCCCTTAATCCATTGCATCTAACAAGTCCAAGCCGTAAAAGAACCTTATGCAAACAAAACGCCACCAAATACTGCAATCAGCCATCAATACGATCACTCAATATGGCTATCGCCGCACCACTATGGATGACATTGCAAAAGATGCAGGTATTTCACGCGCCTCAATTTATCAGCACTTCAAGAACAAAGAAGCGGTCACATTGGCAGCGTTCGATCTTGTGAATGAGCAAAGTTTTTCAACCGCCCGCAATGCCACTGATGGTTTAGACGATCCCGCCCAAAAACTGCGCGCCTACGTAACCGCTTATATGGTATTTTATTTTCGTTTGATTTTTGCTGGCCCTCACGCCAATGAAATCATGCAAATGAAAAGCCAACTTCAGAGCAAAACACGCAAGCAAGCAAGAAAGCAATTTATCGCAGAAATCAATCGGTTTTTTGATCTCAAAGCCAACGCCGAAACTGGCCAGATTATAGCGGCAGCCGCAGAAGGCATCAAAATGAGCGCCCCTGACGAAGAGGTTCTAAGAAGCCGTTTGGCCCTATTGCTAGAAAAATTCACCAACTGAAAGCTGGCAAGATGGGCTATATTAAGGTACAGAACGGGAACCTTAATCTTTCAGAGCAGCCAGAATGGAAATTTTATCATACATCATCCCAATTTCGGTTGGCATTGTGACCATTGCACTGCTCGCTGGCTTATGGAACATGATGCGCGGCAACAACCCCAGCTTTTCGCAAAAAATGATGCGCTGGCGGGTCGGGCTACAATTCTTAGCCGTCTTCATTATGATGGCAGCACTTTATTTCGCCCAAAACAGCAGCTAATCACACACTAAACACCCCACTTTTAAAGATAAACCTTGCACGAGAACAAACCCATGAGCGACTACGGCAAACTCACCAGCACGCATAAATTCTCCTTTGGCGGCAACACAGACAACCAAATTGGCAATCAAGACGAAGATGATCTTGAATTTGGCATCCGTGCGTTTCAATCTGGTGATTTTGAGCGCGCCAAAGCCAGCGCCAAACGAGTTATCAAAAAAGACCCAATGAATGCCGAAGCTCACTCACTATTAGGTGGCACCGCAGAACAATTGGGGGAGTTAGAAGAAGCCGCTGGCCATTACAGCGACGCACTGCAAGCTGACGGTAACCACTTCAAATCACTTTATTCTCTGGGTGTATTATATTTTAATGTTGGCCACCCCCTACAAGCGGTCGAACTTTTGTCCCGTGCCATGGTTTCTGACCCCAAGTTTAACGATGCAAAATGGGCATTGGCACGCGCTTATTCATCGCTTGGCCGTTTTGATGAAGCCGATGAACTTTATCAAGTCCTTGTTGCAGCCACGCCAGATGATGCCCACCTTTTACACAACTATGCTCAAAACCAAATTGAAAATGGCAATATAAATGCCGCTCTTGAGATTTTAGACCGCGCCCTGGACCAAAAATCAAACTCCCCACTATTACAAAACCTCAAAGCCGTGGCGCTCCAGTATACAGGTGACTTTGAATCCGCCGAACCATTGTTACGCCAATCACTTGCCAATAACGGCCCGCAAGCCAATGCCTATATGGCCCTTGTGATCGCCCACCTTATGACCGAGCAAGATGCCAGCGATGCTGAAAAACTATTAAACAACCAAGAACAACCAACCCCCGAAACGGTCGGCTTGAATTTAGCTCTTGGCCAATATAATGAACAAAACGGCCAATCTGACACCGCAGCAAAACACTACCAAATGGCTTTAAATATCAGTGGTGTCGACACAGAACACAACACCGCAGATATTGAAGAAGGCATGGAGATACACAAATCACTAGCCGATGACGCATTTTTTAACAATGGCGA
>JAMOMM010000107.1 GCA_027067085.1 Hyphomicrobiales bacterium | reverse complement strand
TCAAATCCATGGCTGCCAATGACGAATTGCTTGAGCATGCCATGGTGTTTGATAATGGTTATGGTACGCCGCGCCAACCAGTTGAAGATTGGCTAGCATCTGGTCAAGATGTGTTGTTTGACATTGATTGGCAGGGCACCCAACAAGTGCATGAAAAATTGCGTGAAGATTTAGTGCGGGTTTTTGTCTTGCCACCATCAGCAAAAGAATTACATGACCGCCTGTTTAATCGCGCTCAAGACAAAGCCAGTGTTATTGCAAAGCGCATGGCTCAAGCTTCGAGCGAAATCAGTCATTGGGCAGAGTATGATTATGTTGTGATAAATGACGACCTACAGCATTGCCAATCAGAAATTGCGGCTATTTTAAAAGCTGAACGTCTCAAGCGTTTCCGCCGCACTGGTTTGTCTGCAATGGTGCGTGAAATGTTGGAAACTTTATAACCGTAATACAATTGGAAAAACCAACATGCGTTTTGGCTTTGGTCTAGAAAAAATTGGTTTGGTTTGCTTGCGCTGGCCCTTGGCTGCGCTGTCGGTGGTTATTATTTCAGCTCTTGTGGCTGTATACGGTCTGACCAAGTTAGAGTTTGACGGAGATCCAGGGGAAATTTTTCGCGCTAATAATGAAGTGTCACACGCCACAGATAGGCAAAAATTAGCCTTTCCTTCAACTGGTGAACAACTGGTTTTGTTGATTGAAAGCCAAACATCTTATTCGGCAAAACAACTTGAAATTATTCGCGGCATTCATTTAGAAGTCCAGTTTGTGGAAGGCGTGACAGGTGTAACGTCAATTTTTTCAGCCCGTGAACGCGCCGATAAAGATGGCAACTCGCCAACGATTATTCCTGCTGATTTGCCCGAACCTGCTCAAATTTATCCCCTATTGCAAAAGCTCTACGGTCACAAGTTGGTTGGCGATTTATTACTCTCAAAAGACTTAACGACATCGCTGATGATTATTGCTTTTAAAAAAGGTGATGGCTCGTTTGAGGGCACAGAAAAATCATTAAACGAGGTGCAAGCCGTTATTGATTTGGTGTCGCCTGGCAGTGGTTTGGAGTTCGTCCAAACAGGGCCGATGGCTATTCGGCATGACGTTTTGAAATCGCTCAACCAAGATGTGCATATGCTCAATGCAATTGGTGCTATAATGGCCGCATTGGTGTGCTTCATTTTCTTTCGAAATATTTGGTATGTTTTAATTTCAGCTATTCCTCCGTTAATTGCGGTGTTGTGGATTCTTGGATCATTCGGCCTAACGGGCCAGCCCGTCACCGCAATGAACAACGTGTTGCCAACGTTGGTGTTGGTGATTGCCTTTTGCGATGCGCTGCATATGATGCAAAGCATCCGTCGTCAGGTTGATATGGGCGGGGATGTTAGGCAAGCTGTACGAAAAGCGATCATCGATGTTGGCCCTGCCTGCGCCATGACATCGCTAACAACAATGGTTGCCTGTTCTAGTCTCATGCTCAGCTCTTCAAACGCAGTTCGTGATTTTGGCGCTTCTGGCGCGGTGTCGGTTTTCTTTGCCTTTATTGCCGTGATTACAATGGTGCCAATTTTAAGCGTGTTGATTTTGAAAACCAAAGAGCCAGAAGACATAAAACCCAAAGATTGGTTTAATCGCCAGCTAGATCATGTATCTAATATGACTTGGCGTTTGGTTGAAAACCACAATGGAAAAATTGTATTGGTGAGTTTGGTGGCGTTGGTCATCACGACTTTTGCGTATTTCAATACCGAAACAAATTACGATTATCGCAACTATCTTGGCAAAGCCAGCCCCGCCAATCACGCGATTGACAAGATCGATAAAAAATTTGGCGGCGCGGATATTTTTAATATTCTAGTCGAAACCGATACACCATCCAAGCAACCTCCCAAAGCTATGGTTGAAGCCCATCGTTTGATTGAAAAACTAGATGGAGTACGTGCTGTTTTCTCTTATGTGTCGGCGCAAGATTGGGCAGGGGGCAAAGAAAAGCTAGACGACGTCATCGATCAGTTACCGCCAGGGTTTAAGCGCAATATTGTCTCAGCCGACAATAAAACATGGCTTATGACAGTTTATATCCCCAACCGAACGGCGGCCGAAACGCGGGGCATGCTTGATGTTATCAATAAAGCTATTGACCCTATTCGCGCCCAATACCCTAATATCAAAATGGCTATTTCTGGCGGCATTGCCCGTTCTGCGTATTCCAGCCCGCTGGTGATTGGTGGCCTTAAATTTTCACTTGGTGTCGCTGTCGTTATCACCATTTTGATGGTCGGTATTTTTGTGCGCTCGTTCCGTTTTGCTTTGTTGTCAGCGGTGCCAAATCTTTTGCCGCTAACACTAGTTGCAGGCGGTTTGTACTTTTCAGGAAATACGTTTTCGTTAATTGCCGTTTTGGCGCTGACCATTGCATTTGGAATCGCGATTGATAACACCATTCATGTGGTCAATCGATTGCAGATAGAGCGTGAGAAATTGGATATGCGTGAGGCTTTATCCGTATCGATCCAAAAAGTTGCCCCAGTTTTAGTTGCCGCCACAATGTTGTTGGCCAGCGGGATTGCCGTAACACGCTTCTCGCGTTTACCTTCAATTCAAGAATTTGGCATGTACATGACCATTATTCTTGTTCTCGCCTTGTTTGCATCCATAATTGTATTGCCCGCGATGATTTTAATGACAGAACGCTTCAAACGCGGTGGAGAAAAATGATGAAATTTTTAACGACGTCGATCCTGACCAGTGTGGTGTTGGCCACCGCTGCGTTAACGCCAACGAGCGCTAATGCCCAAAAAGGTTATGTTGCCAGCATAGCAGGGGTTTGGACAGGGCGGGGCATAATCCGTAAGTCTTCCAACGCGCCCAAAGAAGCGGTGCGCTGTCGTTTGAAAATGGTATCTAAAAAGAATGGTGGGGCATTCTATGTGCGCTATTTTTGCTTAGGTATCGACATTAAGTTTGAAACCACGGGTACGTTGTCTTTTAATCAGAAGACAAAAGCAATTGCAGGAAAACTCGTCACCGTTGGCGTTGGAGCATTTCGGGCTCAGGGAAAACTGAAGGGTAAAAATGTTTCGCTGACATTGTCAGGCAAAGACAAAAAAACGGGCAAACCTGTGAAGGGCAGCTTGAAGATTCGTCAAAGCAGCAAAACCAAGCTATCAAGTTCGCTAAGTGCTACCGATGTTAAAACTGGCAAACGCTTTCAGGCATTTAAAGCCTCGTTCAAAAAACAATAGTCTCTCTTCCAACGACTTTTACGCCAGTTTTCCTTCATCATCGCCCTTGTGGTGGTGATCCATGGTGGCGGTGATCCATGGTGGCGGTGATCCATGGTTCTATATTTTCGTCTGGCATGGATTATCGAGACAGGCCCGATAATGAGGAAGAGGGGGTGTGTCTTTATCTCTAGAGCGTTTCATGTTTTGTTTGAATCACAAACAGGACATGAAACGCCGTAATTTCAATCACTTAAATAGGTCGTTCTGGGTCAATGAAAACATGAACGACTCTAGAGATCCTAAGGCGTTAAAACCACACGGCCG
>JAMOMM010000106.1 GCA_027067085.1 Hyphomicrobiales bacterium | reverse complement strand
TGCCGCATCAATTTGTTTTTCATTCTCTACCTCAACCACATCGCCAATGGATTTTAGTAAGGATGATGCAAGAGATTTTTGCGTGTTACTCACATTGGTGTTGGCTGCCATGGCGGTGATGCCACGACCAACTGCAGATGGTGTGTTGGGGATGGTGCGGATGACGGCAGCGTCAGTGCCAAAATGCTTTTCAAAACTGGCAATGGTTTTACCTGCTGCAATGGATAGCACCAAAGGTTTTTGCGCCTTTAGCGCAATGATGCCTTCAAGGGCAACATCCATGATCTGAGGTTTAACGGCGGTTAGAATGACTTCAACGTTTTTTAATTTCTCAATGTCGGGATTATGGGAAATATTGTGATTTTTAATCAAGGTCATGATTTCAGCTGGTGGGGCGGGATCAAAAATAACCAATTGTGATGGCAATACACCAGCCTTGAGCCAGCCTTCCATCATCGCGCCGCCCATTTTGCCAGCGCCCAATAAAACAAGTTTGCCCGCGAGAGGGATAGGCTTATTTTTTTTCATCGTTCACCTTCTTACGCTTCGCCGTGTGTTTCGAGCATTGAGGCGGCCATGGCCTCTTGAGCCGTTTTACCTGCCCAAATGACAAATTGAAATACAGGATAGTATTTTTCGCAGGCATTTAACACCATAGCCATCATGGCATCGCATTGTGCGGCGGTTAATTGAGCACCGTCTGTGAGCATGGTGGAATGGCGAAACAATAAATCGCCTTCTTGTTGCCAAAGATCAAAATGACCGTAGAATAATTGCTCGTTAATCAGCGCTAAGACGCGGGTAACTTCATCTCGGCGGTTTTTGGGTACTTTGAGATCAAAGGTTGATGCAAGGTGCAAACCTTCCATGCCAGCGTGCCAGTTAAACGATAAGTGAAGATCACACCAAGAGCCGCCAACAACCAGATTAACCTCATCTTCGCATGAGCGATCGACCATCCAGTCGCGCTCGCCCGCCAAGATTTCAACCAAATCAATTGGGTTTGTTTCTGCATCGTGCCGTATAGCAAGTGACGCCATGTGCCGCTCTCCTAAGCCCATCTTGTTATCGCTAAACAAGATGATTTGACACGATGCGTTGGTACTAAATTTAGTGAGTACAATGACGAATCGTGTCGTTATCAGTTGCATGACGATGGCTTAGGAAAATAATCCTTACAAGGGGGAGGGGCTAAAAACAGGTGATTCCTCCACAGGGGAGTTATTTCGTTGTTTTCTTCACAGTTTTCTTAGCCGCTGCTTTTGAGGGCGTTTTGGATGCTGCTTTTAGCGCTGGCTTTGTGTTGCCTTCAAGCTCGTCAATGCGTTGCTTTAGGGCAATGTTTTCTTCGCGCGCTTTTGCGGCCATGGCTTTTACAACTTCAAACTCGTCGCGTTTTACCACTTCAAGGTCGTTCAATACGCGCTCAACTTGAGTTTTCAATAGCGTATCAATCTCACGTCGTGCGCCTTGGGCAGCGCCTGCAGCATTGGTCAAAAGTTTTGTAATATCGTCAAAAACACGGGTTGATGCAGAAGCCATGGAACTATCTCTCTGTTAGAGCGTTTCATGTTTTGTTTGAATCACAAACACTGCATGAAATGCAAGACTATCAATACCTTAAGCTGGTCGGTCTGGTTCAATTTAAACCAGACCGACTCTAGCTAAATACTATTGGAACTTATTTAAGCTGTTTTTGCATTGGTTTCAAGAATTTCCGCTATTGCGGTTTCTGTTGCCACCTTGGACAGCACCGCCTGAGCGACCACCTGGCCGTCCACCTGAACGCGGTTTCCCACCGCCAGCATTGCCTGCAGATTTTTTGCGCCACTTATTTTTCTTTGGCTTGCCTGCGCCGCCCGCATTTTCAGCGCCGCTTGCATTGTTTCCACCGCCAGCATGAGGTTTGCCACCTTGGCCACTACCTTTAGGGCGTTGGTTGGTGTGGCGTTTGCCGCCGCTGTTGCGTCCGCCGCCACCTTTTGCGCCACCTCTGCCACCGCCACCGCCGCGTCCACCTTGAACAGGGCGCACGGGTTTGGATGTGGCGTTTGCAACGTCTGCTGCGTGGTATGGGTGGTCATCTACCATCGGAATGGATTGGCGAATGATTTTTTCGATGTCTTTTAAATAGGCGCGCTCTTCTTCGCAGCAAAATGCAATGGCAATACCTGTGGCGTTGGCGCGCGCGGTGCGGCCAATGCGGTGAATGTATGAGTCAGCCTCGTTTGGAAGTTCAAAGTTGATTACATGGGTGATGCCATCAACATCGATACCACGGGCTGCAACATCGGTGGCCACAAGGGCGCGCGTTTCACCATTAGCAAAAGCTTTAAGGGCGCGTTGGCGCGCGTTTTGGGCTTTGTTGCCGTGAATGGCTGCAGCGGTTACACCTGCTTGAATAAGGTTGCGGGTTACACGATCGGCGCGATGTTTGGTGCGGGTGAAAATGATGACCTTTTCCATCGCAGGGTCTTTAAATAAATGATCGAGCAGGGCGCGTTTATCGCCTTGGTCAACATACATCAGTTGTTGTTCGACCTTTTCAGCTGTGGTGGCTTGTGGTGCCACTTCAACGGTTACAGGGTCGCGCAACAAGCCATCGGCAAAACCTTTGACGCTGGCAGGCATGGTGGCAGAAAATAAAACCGTTTGGCGCTTTTTAGGGATCGCGGCTGAGATTTTACGAATATCGTGAATGAACCCCATGTCGAGCATGCGATCAGCTTCATCAAGGATGAAGGTTTCAACTTTTGATAGGTCGCAATGGCCTTGGTTCATAATGTCTAACAAGCGGCCCGGTGTTGCCACCAAAATGTGGATGCCACGGAACAGTGCTTGAATTTGTGGACGAATAGATGTGCCACCAAAAACCACTTTAGTACGCAATGGTACATAGCGAGCATAATCTTGAATGTTCTCGCCAATTTGGTTTGCAAGCTCGCGCGTTGGCGCAAGGATGACGGCAAGGGGCTGTTTGGAAATGGCTTTGTGTTGAGCTTCGGCCAGTTTGTGCAATAGAGGCAGGGCGAACGCGGCGGTTTTGCCGGTGCCTGTTTGGGCAATGCCCAAAACGTCTTCGCCTTCTAATAATGAAGGGATGGTTCCTGCTTGAATGGGGCTAGGCGTTTTATAGCCTTCTTCTGTTATCGCACGCAAAATAGGTTTGCTCAGCTTCAAATCGATGAAGTCTGTCATTTGTAATCTCTCTTTAAATTTTCAGGGCGCTGCTCGCCTTTAAAAAGAAAAACAAATAGCGCTGGCGGTATCTGTCTGATTATTGGTTTTGATACCTGCTAGTGCGCCGATTACCCTTGATATGTGTTCAAGTCAAGGCAAATAGGGAAATAGGGTGAATGGTGTGGCGATTTGGTGGGAGTACGTGTGCGCGCGTGTTTTTAAGGTCTTTTTCTAGTACTGCCCTTTAACTTGTCCATTAACTCCCCTTAACTTGACGAAGTTTGCGAACAACGCCAAAGTCGCTGCATGATGATAGCTGCACTTCCTTTTCCAAATATTGATCCTATTATTTTCTCCATCGGGCCGATTGCGGTGCGGT
>JAMOMM010000105.1 GCA_027067085.1 Hyphomicrobiales bacterium | reverse complement strand
GGCGTTTTCTTTGTATTCATTTCCATTTTTCGGTGGATATTCTCCACCACAACAATGGCATCATCGACCAGTATACCGATGGAAAAAATAAGGGCAAAAAGTGATACGCGGTTAATCGTAAACCCGTAAGCAAATGAAGCGAGTAGGGTTGCGGCAAGGGTTGCAATAACCGCAATGCCAACCACAACTGCAGGGCGCCAGCCCATGGTAAGAATAACCAAAATAACCACAGAGCCCGTGGCAAAACCAAGCTTCAAAATTAGCTTTTTAGCCTTTGCATCAGCCGTTGCGCCATAGTTACGCGTGGTTGTAACATGGACATTATCAGGAATAAAAACGCCTTTAAGTTCGTCCAAACGCTTAATGAGTTTATTAGCAATTTCCACAGCATTGGTGCCAGGCTGTTTGGCAATCTCAAGTGTTACCGCAGGAAAGCGTCCCTTGACCGTTACATCTTTGATGTGCGCAGATTTTCCGGGAACAAAAGTCACATACGTTTTTGGTTTAGCTGGGCCAGACTTCACGGTTGCAACATCGGATAAATAAACAGGTTTGCCATTATTGATGCCAACAACCAGCGAGCCAACTTCATCTGGGCTGACCAAAAACGTGCCCGCGCGAACAGGAATGTTCAAATTATTCGCGGTGATGGATGTGTGGTCATTAGAAGCGTTAGATGCTCTAAGCGCAATACGTAGATCATTAAGAACAAGGCCATGGCCTGATAGCTTTTGTGGATCGACCAACACATTTACGATTTGGTTAGAGCCACCAATAGTGCGGACCTGACGTGTGCCAGAAATACGTTTAAGTTCGGCCTCCACCGTATGGGCGATTTTGAGCAATTCGCCAGAGGATTGATTCTTGTTCTCGCTCCACAACGTTGCCGTGACGATTGGAATATCATCAATGCTTCGTGGCTTAACAATTGGCTGACCAGCGCCTAAGTTGCGCGGCAAAAAATCAAGATTGGAAAACACTTTATCATAAAGGTTCACAATTACATCAGTGCGATTGAGTCCCACTTTAAATTGGACAGTTATTGTCGACATACCCGGACTTGAAACAGAATAGACATGCTTGATGCCTGAAATTTCAGACAGCACTTGTTCGGCCGGCGTACTGATTAAGCTCTCAACTTCCTTGGCACTAGCGCCAGGAAAAGGGATGAACACATTGGCAAAGGTGACATTGATTTGCGGCTCTTCTTCACGCGGGGTGACAAGAACAGCAAAAACGCCAGACATTAAAGCGGCGATAAGTAATAAAGCGGTGATTTCAGAGCGTACAAAGGTTTTTGCAATTGCGCCAGAAATGCCTAACTTGCTCGTTTTGTTTTGATTATCGTTACTCATTTTTCTGCGGCCAGTTTTGATTTAAGCTCAATTGCAGCATTCAGCGGGTTCAGAGCAATCACATCATCTTGTTTTAATCCAGAAAGAACTTCAATCATGCCATCCCCGTTTTTACGACCAGTGATGATCTGTTGCAGGTGAATGTCGCCTTTGGCATTGATAATATAGGCACCGATAAGCTCGCCGCGTCGAACAACTGATTGTTGCGGAATTGACAGAGATGATCTCTCGCCAATTTTGAAGGCGGTTTTTACCAGCATGCCAGGGAAAATAGATTTTGTCCCATCAGGTAGCGCAATGCGAACTGTAACCGTGTTGGACTTTGGGTCTGCAAAGGGAAACACTGTAAGCGCATTTGCTTTAATAGTTTGGTTATTGGGGCCATAAATGATTGCGGTGTTGGTTTTGCGAATAGCAACAGCATATTGTTGCGGCACTTCGGCTTTTACGCGAAGCTTTTCAAGCGAAAATCCCGTCATGAGCGGTTTGCCAGGATTAGCAATTTCACCCAATTGAACATGGCGCTCGACGACAAAGCCACTGTAAGGCGCTTTTACGACCGTATATCCCAATTGCTCTTTAGCTTGAGCAAGTGCAGCTTGGGCACTTTCTTGGCGTGCCTTTGTGCTGTCATAGCTTGATTTTGCTGTATCAAAGGATGCGCGTGAGACAGTGCCTTTTTTAAATAGTTTTTGTGTTCTCTTGAACGTTTGCTCGGCTGAAATGCGTAGGGCCTCTGCCGCGTTTAATTCGCTTTGGGCTTGAGATAGACGGGCTCTGTGCTCAGTATCATAAAAAGTGAGAATGATTTCACCAGCTTTGACATAGTCATCCACGTCAAAATTGATCGATTTTATCCGCCCTGAGGTTTGCGCTGAAATGGTTGACTTATTGATAGCCTCAACGTTGCCTTCAAACTGGCGAAGGTTTTCCATTTGCACAGACATAACCTTAACCGTCTTTAAATTAGCGGCTTGAGCCTCGCCAATTCCAGCGCCAATTGTAACAGCCCCTGCCAGTAACGCTGAAATAAGTGAAAAATGAATACGCGCCCGTTTCATACTGTGTCTCCAAAAATAATAAGTTGCGCCCTTATATTAGATTTTTCTAATATAAGTCAAGACGCTGCTATTAACTGCGGCAAATCAAACGCAATAGGAACTATTTTTATAATGGAGTTTAAAGGGCTTACACCGACAAAGCAACGGGTAGCGTTACGGCCAGCTCAAACATGGTTCAGCTGTTCATTTTTACCTTAGAAGTGATAAAGATCAGCCGAGGGTTGTGGACCTTGTGAAACGCGAATACGTTTGATTTTTGCACGTGGGTGAAACGGCAAGCCATGATCGCGCATAAAGCGGCGAATGTCGTTCGTGCTACGGTGGCGTAACACATCAACGCGAATTTTCTCGCCACAAAGATCAACACGGTGAGTGATGTTCTCAGATTTTGGCGCGTGATAAACAGCACTAATCCAGCAATCGTAAGGCAATAGCTTCTCGGCCAAATGAACGGTTTCTCTGACCCGGCCATTGCCAACGTCAGTGCCAACCCACATTTGCTCGTGCTGAAAGAACCCGCAAGTACCATTGCTTGATGAGCCGCCTGCCGTAATTTCAACATTGGTCAGACCCAAAATATCAATAATCCGATCACGGTACTCCATACTTTCAGGATAAACGTGCCCACGCTGGCAAAACATAACAGGGGTATTTTTGTCAATATCGGCAATCATTTTAAGAACAACGATAGATGGCGCGCGAAGCGAAGCGGTTACGGCTGTTTTACCCTGAAATGCATCTTTCAATAAAAATCGCAACAATTTGTGCGCTGGCAATTGAGAAATATCAGTTCTAAGTTCGCTTAGCTTGGACATTGAAAAGGCCTTGTTGAATTTTGCTTATTCGCTTTATTGAATGTGATTCTATTATGCCGATAGAGGGGTAATAGTGCAAATCATCATTTGGTCACACCTGCTGTTAGATCGAACGCTGCTAGAAGACTCTATTTTGATACAAGGTTTATCGGTGGCCATCGCGCCATTCAGAAGGACGTTCAAATGTTCCCTGCCAAAGGCCACGTTTGCCACGGCGTGCGGATTTTTCGGCTCGCACGTATCGAAGCGAAGGGCTAAAGTAACTTATTGCCCACCCAGATTGAAGCATCTTTAAGTTAAGCTCGTTCTTTCCTACCTTGCATATGGAAACGTCGCGATGATAGCGATCAACATCTATGACGCTGCATGTGATGAGGGCATTTCCTACTAATGATTTTAAAAACTGGCGTGCCTTGCGTCCACATCGATATGATGCGCCACTGCGGTCCGTACACATTTGGGATAGCTCAGGGGCATCGATGCCGTAAAGCCGAACTTTTTGACCATCTAACATCAGACTATCGCCATCAATGACGCGGCCATCGCCCGTGCTGTCGTTTAGATCAAAATAGCGCAAGCCAAAAACGATGGCTGCAATAAGGCCACACAAAACGGCGTAATCTAATAAACGACGGAGACTAAACAATGCGCCGCCTTAAATCACTGGCTTGGTACAGGTTGAGTGGGAGCAGGTTTTTCCTTTTTACCAAAAAGTGATTTAAGAAGTTTCTTGCCCTTCTTCTTTGCGTCTTTGACTTGGGCATCATCTACCTTTTTACCCAGTGCTTTTTCCACTTGCGTACGAGCGTTTTTCTCAAGCGTTTTTGTAACCTTTTTGCTGGCTTCTTTAAGATTTACGCCACCGCCTTTTTTAATTAGTTTATTCAAAGAATTAAACGCAGCTTTCGGGTTGCTCAAAATACCTTTTATATCGGGATATATTTTCGGCTTGGACCATGGGCCTTTGATAATAATTGGCACTGCAATACCTTTAAGCTTTTGCTTGCCGCCTTGGCCTTTTAAAGTGGCGACGAGTTTGGGATTTACTCGATAATCAAGGCGTTGGCGCAACATATCAACTTCGCCTTTACCCGTTACGCGCACCAAGGGTCCAAGTAATTTAAGGTCGTCATTTTGGGCAATACCGTCTTTGATTTTAAACGACATTGAAAACTCAGAAAAATCTGTATCTTTTTTAGATTCCTTATCCCATCCACCCAATACTGATTTTTGCACCTTGCGGACCATTGATGCGATGTTGATGCCGCGAATGGAACCATTGGTAAATTTTAGTTTGGCAATGCCAGCCAACCGTGAAACAATTTCTTGTTGGCTTTTACCTGAAGAAGCAAGCGAGAGCTGCATTTGCCCCGTACCTTTAAGGCGTTTGAAATCGGCAAAGTCTTTCAGTAATCGAAAGGCATTTAATCCGTTGGCGCTCAGCGAGCCTTGGATAACAGGGCGTTTGCTTGCCCCGTTTAAGATTATCCGCCCAATGGCATTACCATCATAAAATGCCATCTTGTTTAGTCGGGCATCTAGTTTTCCACTTTTAAGTTTTACACTTAAATTGGTTTTGCCAATGATAACGTCTTTGTAAACAATACGCGAAGTGGCGATGGTCAGATCAGCATCAACAGCTTTAAGGCCTGAGAAGTCAATTTTGTCTTTGCTCCAGCCTTGTGATCTTACGGTTTTTTGTGGGGCCGATTTTTTCCCCTTTTCCATATAGGTATTGACGTTGATTTGGTCCATGCCAATGCGGGCTAAAATGAGGGGTCGTACACCTTTTAAGTTGATGGTCAAATTACCGCGCGCATTCATGCCATCAAGAGAAACATTGGCTTTTGAAAGCTTGATGGTTTTACCATTGAGATCAACGGCCGCTTTGGCACTAAAAGCGCCTAAGCCTTTGCCAGGTGCCAAGGGTGTGCCCGTCCAGCTCGCCAACTTACGAATAGAAGGGGTTTTTGCATTGATGGTGCCAGCTAAAGAAACCCCCTGTGAGATTTTAGCGCGGCCGTTAAACTGCATTGTTAATAATGAGCTGGTGATTGCTAAATCGATCGGCGAACCACTTTGTGTCAATCGCTGCGGTGATTTTGTAAAGCTGTTAATAGCAACTTTTTGTTTATTCCAAATAAGGTTGCCTTTGACATCAAGCGGGCCAGATAACCCACCTATTTTTATCGTAAGATTTACAGATTTTGCCACAAACGAAGTGCCCGCCCGCTCATCAAGAAACCTGATGTCGCCATTTTTAATAACGATTGGGGCTAAGGATATTTTGTCAATACTTGGTTGTGCTTTGCCTTCAGGTGCTTGGTCCCCACGGGCGGCCTGATCTTTATTAGTAGGCTGTGTTTTGGTTTGCGCAAAATCCCAATTTGAATTGCCCTTTCCATCAACCACAAGGCTCAGCCGTGGGGCAAGCAACGTCATCTCCAAAATTTCAACCTGCCGCGATAACAATGGTTTTGCCGCAACCTTTATGCGCAGCGTCTTAATCGCGGCGAACTGGCCTTTATACATTGCTGGGGGATTGGACAAGGTTACATCATTGGCTTCGACCATTAATGTTGGCCAGAACTTAAATTTTAACGGCCCATTGAGAGCAAGCGTGCGCCCTGTCGTCTTGGTCACCGCTGTTTTGAGTTGTTCGGCAACAAAGTCCGTGGTTAAAATAAAAGGTAATGCCGCAATCGCCAACGCGATAACCACCAACAAACCACAAAAGAAAATGAGAAATCGTTTCATTAAATCACCGCCTTATTCAATTACTTATTTATACATGAAAAATTGATTCTCTTGTTTGAATTTTTTATGCATAAAGTGAGTCTGCTATTTTTAATTTTACTTATTCATCCCTCAAGGAATTCTTAAATGTCAAATCAGCCTCTTTGGAGCCCTTCCAAAGCCCGTATAGAACAGTCTCAACTCGTAGCATTTATGAAAAGGGAAAATGAGGATTTTAAGACTGATCTGAAAACCTTTGAAGATGTGCATGACTATTCAATTGCCCAACCCGAGCGGTTTTGGCTTTCATTATGGGAGTTTGCCAAGGTTAAGTCGAGCGTGCGCGGCGATGTGGTGATTGAGGATAAAGACAAAATTCCAGGTGCACGGTTCTTCCCGCAAGCTCGATTGAATTTTGCCGAAAACCTGTTGGTTAAAAATGACGACACACCAGCAATGGAATTTAAAGGCGAAGACAAAGTTGAATTTACTGTCAGCTGGAAGCAGCTGAACCAAACCGTATCGCGGCTCAACCAAGCGTTTAAATCCATTGGGTTGAAGGTTGAAGATCGCGTATGTGCGGTTGTGCCAAACATGCCACAAACCATTATGAGTTTTGCTGGTGCTGCCTCATTGGGTGCGATCTGGTCGTCATGCTCGCCAGACTTTGGTGAGAAGGGAATTTTGGACCGCTTCAAGCAAATTGAACCAAAAGTTTTAGTGGTTTGTGATGGGTATTATTACAATGGTAAAACCATCGATATTGCTGACAAAATTGATGCGGTTGTGGCGCAATTGCCAAGCGTTGAGAAAATTATTGTCATTGATTATATTGGCACGGCAAACGACTATGCGGCACGAACCAAAAATGCGGTGACCTTTGATGATTTTCAACAACCGTTTACCGCAGGTGAAATTGACTTTGCCCAATTACCATTCGACCATCCGCTTTATATTTTGTTTTCATCGGGCACCACAGGCATCCCAAAATGTATTGTTCATCGCGCTGGCGGTATTTTGCTCAAACACATTTGTGAACACCAATTGCAAAGTGATGTGAAGTCGGGTGATAATTTGTTTTACTTCACCACCTGCGGTTGGATGATGTGGAACTGGCTGGTTACGGGACTATCGACAGGGGCAACCTTAATGTTGTTTGATGGCTCACCTTTTTACCCTAGCGAAAAAGTGTTGTTCGATTTTGCTCAAGACAAACAAATGAATGTCTTTGGCACTTCGGCCAAATTTATCGATGCGGTTAAGAAAACCGGTTGGAAGCCTAAAGAAACCCATGACGTGTCCTCTATTCGATCGATCCTTTCAACAGGTTCACCGCTCGCCCCTGAAAGTTTTGATTTTGTCTACAACGATATTAAATCCGATGTGCATTTGGCCTCGGTTTCAGGCGGCACAGATTTGTGCGGGTGCTTTGTAGCGGGCAACCCCATTGGCCCCGTTTATAAAGGCGAAATTCAAGCCAAAGGTTTAGGCATGGATGTGGCGGTTTTTGATGATGATGGAAAACCAATGGCAAGTGGCAAAGGTGAGTTGGTGTGTTGCAACACTTTCCCATCAATGCCAATTGGATTTTGGAATGATCCCGAAGATAAAAAATACCACGATGCTTATTTCTCGCGCTTTGACAACACGTGGTGCCATGGTGATTTTGCCGAATTTACCCCGCGCGGCGGCATGATTATTCATGGCCGATCTGATGCCACGCTCAATCCTGGTGGCGTGCGTATTGGCACGGCTGAAATTTACGCGCAGGTAGAGCAGATTGAACAAGTGCTGGAGGCCATCGCTATTGGTCAATTGTGGGATAATGACACCCGCATTGTGCTGTTTGTTCGGCTACGAGATGGCATTGAGCTGAACGAAGAATTGGAAAAAGCAATAAGAGTAAAAATCAGAACCGGCGCTTCGCCGCGCCACGTGCCAGCGGTCATTATTGAAGTGGCAGATATTCCACGGACAAAATCGGGAAAAATTACTGAATTAGCGGTGCGTGATGTGGTGCATGGTAGAGAAATTAAAAATCAAGAAGCGTTGGCAAATCCCGAAGCGCTCGATTTGTTTGTCGATCTGCCCCAACTGCAAGTTTAAGGATCGTTGCAAACAGAAAGAAAAAATAAACAAGCTAGGCTTGTTATGGGCGGGCTTCTTCAACGCGAAGGTTGAGGTTCATCCAGTCCATAACATCATCGCCAAACAAACGATTGGCTTCATTAAGTGCAGCTTTATAAGAGCCCAGCGGTTTGCCGATAATGGTTTTGCGATTTTTGACGATTACATAGGTCATGGTTTTTACTTTGGAGTTTAAGGTGACTTGATCTTGGCTTCATCATAGCAAACAGACCTTAGTATTTCCTGAACGGTGCGTTAATCTATCGTTCACCTTTGCAAGAGCCAATTTTATTGATATATGATTAGTTGAATGTTTTAGAGGGAGTTTATAATGAAAGATCTAATGTTGACTATGATGCTGGCAATGATGCCTGCAATGCCGACAATGATGTATATCGGGGCAGCGTGTGCTGTGATTGCAATTATTTTTTACATTTTGGCAAAGCTGAAAATGACAGGATACAAAATCCCGCTTTGGGCAGCACGTGGCGCCATTGGCTTTGGGTTGTTTTTCCTTATTTGTCATCCAACAGGTTTGTTCCTAGGATTGGCCCCTGCGGTTAACTTTGGCGATGCAGCAAAATTTGAGTTTAACTTACAGCCGTTTTGGCTCATTGGTCTTGTGATGCTTATTCCAGGTTGGATTATTTGGAGCTTTGCTTCCAATAAAATTAAAAGCCAATAATTTTTTTAGGTCAGACCCAATAAAAAAGCCCCGCTGCAAGTAACTGCCGCGGGGCTTTTTATTTAGGTAGTGTTGGTTTATTTAACGCGTGTAAACTCGCCTGATGCACAAACGTTAGCTGCTGTACAGCCAGCCATTGTCCAAGTGTTTGCGTCCTTGAAGGTCAGTTTAGCGTTGTATGTGTCGCCAGTTGCAGGGTGCTTAACTTGCGCGCCCATTGCGCCGCCATCAAGTGGAGTCATTTTTGATTGCATCATTTCCATGCCAACGTTTTTAGGGCCAGAAATAACTTTTGCAGAAACGCCATGGTCTCCACCAGCTGTCACTTCAACGACAAAGTTTTCCCACTTCCATTTACCCATCATCGCGCTCATGTCTTGAGCTGATGCAAGTGTCGTCATGGCTAGTGTTGAAAATCCAATAACAGCAGCGGCTAGAAATTTTTTCATTCGGTGTTTCTCCTCAGTAGACAAATATAAATCGAACATCTGTACAATCCTTCGTGGTTAGAATGTGCAAACGCTACTCCCATAAAACAGGCAAATGTGATATTACCTAGGCAAAACATATCATAGAATTGGAATAAGTAAAAAGATTTCGTTCATACTTTTCTAAAACGGGGATTTTTGAAAGATTTGTTGTTATAAAACTGTGGCTGTAGGCGCGCTTGGTAATATCGTTGTTTTATGCGCGCTCGTTAATGTCGTCGCGTCACGCGCGCCCGTTAATAAAGTCACTCTCAGCTTCTTCAACAAGAAACTGTACAACTTGCTGGGCAGGGGTGTCGCGATGATTGGCAATGCCCGCCGCAACTTTTGCAATGTCTTTTTCTGTGACCCCGAAAACATTTTGAAGGTTGATGTCAGCGTTGTTGCCTAACTTGTGAAGCAAAACAACTGCAGCGCTTCGAATGGCATCTTGGCGGCATTGTACCCGATCAAGTAATTTTTCAACATCTTGTTTTTGTGATTTTGTTGGCGCATCGGCGTAAACTTGGTTTAAGCGGTCAAGCTCTTCAGTTGTTTCATTATACTCGCGCAAACCGTGTACGGTTAAAGCTCGAGAGAAAACTTGCATTTCTTCTTCAGCGTTGCCACCACTAAACAAACTGGCAATTTTTTTAAAAACCATAGTACAGGCTCCTTCAAAATACATTCAACAAAAAGTATATGATGTGAACTTGCTTATGGCAACGCTTTTCTATGGGCTGGTGGCGAACGTTACTGATGCGTCAGGTAAGTTATGTTGTTTCGAAGCGAAACTACAGCGTTTCATGTTTTGTTGTGAATCGCAAACACTGCATGAAACGCAAGACTATCAATACCTTAAGTAGGTCGTTCTGGTTCAATGTAAACCAGAACGACTCTGGATAAATAGACCTATTTTGAGACGAGCGATTCATTTTGACACCATTAAAAATGGCTGACTTTACCCTGCGATGATTTGAATCAGGCTGGTGGCCCGTCCAATTAGGCAAAAACGCACGATGGATTCAAAAAATGCAATATGTTTTTGGATCTAAAATTGTTTTAAATCAATATGTTAAGTATGTTTACCCTTGAGTAACCATAAATATAGGTAAAATTTTAAAGGCCTCTCAGCCATTGTTTTAAGGCGTTGGCACGATACTTGCGCGATACGCGTGTGCAGTTTTGTCTGTGCGCAAGGGTATTTGCTCAAGGGATGGGACCAAAGGCAAATAACGTGGGAGAAGAATTGAAGTGGTAAGTCGAAACATAATCAAAGCTGCATACCGAGCCATTAAGCTTGATGATGCACGGTTGATTTCATCCATTGGATTCATATTCAATATACGCTATAGTTTTAAGGGCAAGCCAATACCACGAGGCCCTGAAAATGCAGCTAACGCTTTAAGTAGGTCTAGTGACCCCTTTTATAGTGTAAATCGCATGACAGAGGTATCGGCTAGCTTCTGCACTGAAAATGCCACGCTAAATAGCATATGGGATGGTAATCAGGCGGGAAAAAGTGTTTGGACAACTTGCGCGCTGTTAACAAGAGTAATTCTTACAAAGAGTTGCCAGAGCGCTAAAGCAAGACTTCGGACTAAAAACAAATTTTTAGCGGCAACAATTGGGAATCCATGTTTGGTTGGATGGGCGTAAAGCCGTCTGTCTAAAGGGAATTAGGTGTTTAAATGAAAGTTACTATGCGTTTTTTAATGGTTGCAACGGCACTGACAGTGGCCAGCACATTTGTGGGTTCTGCTGCTGCGGTTGCTCAAGAGTACAAAACAATCAAAGCGAAAATTTCTAAGGTTGGTAATTCAATAACCTTAGGGGGTTCGGTTGTTCCTTATAAAGAGGTTACTCTTTCGGCTCAAATTCCGGGGCAAGTAAAGTTTGTTGCAGGCCAAGAAGGTGACAGCTTTAAAAGCGGTGAAAAATTGGTCACCATTGACGATGATGATTTGCAAGCGCAACGTCGTTCTGGGGTTGCTGCGATTTTAGCAGCTCAAGCAGCATTGAATAACGCAAACGTTCAGTATTCAACCGAAATGATTAATCCAACGATCAACCGTGGTCAAAACAGTACCAGCGGTTTTGGTGTGCCGATGATGTTTGATAAAATGTTCACGCGTCCGATGGCATCATCTATGGGTCAGGCAAAACCAGGTGTCCAGCGTTATGCTGATGTGCAGCGCCAAATCAATATTGTAAATCAGGCCCGTTCTGGTTTGATGAGTGCGCAAGCAAAACTCGAAGAGATTGACGTGCGGTTGCGCGATACCACGCTGCTTGCCCCGTTTGATGGTGTAATCATTGCTAAAATGGTTGAAGTTGGTGATAGCGTTCAACCGGGAAAACCAGTGCTTAAATTTGCTTATGTAAACTTTTTGCGTATTCAGTCGCAAGTGCCAGTTCGTTTGGTATCAGGTTTGAAAAAGGGCATGTTCGTTCCCGCATTTATCGAAGCCAATGGCGGGGTAAATGTTATGGCTCGTGTTGCTCAAATTTTCCCGATTGCAGATTTAAAACGCCACACGGTGACGGTGAAGTTTGATTTACCAAAAGGTGTGCCAGGCGGCCCTGGCATGTATGCGGAATTAAGAATTCCTGATCCAGCCAACAAAGCAAAAGGTCTACCGCTCATTCCAAAGTCAGCGGTTTCAATGACAGGATCTTTGCCAAGCGTTCGGGTGCTGGAAAACGGCAAACCAATTATCAAACTCATTCGTGTTGGAACACCTGATGGAAAAGGTAATGTCACAGTTCTTTCTGGCCTGAAAGGCGGGGAAGAGGTGATTGTAAGCTCATCTAAAGGTACGGGCGGTTGATTGCCTTTTAAAGGATTTGAGTAAAACTGTTTTGGCCGACTGGGGTTTGCTGAAACAGATGGATAAAAGAATTTAGGGCCACTTTGTGGACTGGGAATAAGTAGGGTAGTATGGCGCAACTGGATCAAGATAAACTGCAAACAGGTGAAGATAAGCCACTTGGCATGGCGGGTAGCATCGCAAAGATGTTCATTCATTCGCCTCTAACCCCATTATTGCTAATTATGTGTTTGGCATTAGGGGCCATGGGTTTGATTTTGACACCTCGTCAAGAAGACCCGCAAATTTCGGTTCCAATCGCTGATATTTTCTTCCAGTTCCCAGGAGCAAGTGCCCAGCAGGTTTCTTCCCTTGCAACAGATCCGCTTGAGCGGATGATGAGTGAAATTCCCGGTGTTCGCCATGTCTATTCGGCCTCTGAAAAAGGCCGCGGTATGGTTACTGTCCAATTTAAAGTTGGCGAAGCAATGGGGCCATCGCTTGTTAAGCTTTATGACAAGTTGGAATCCAACAAGGATAAAATTCCGCCTGGCGTTTCTGGCCCGTTAGTTAAACCAAAAGGCGTGGATGATGTACCAGCGGTTACGCTGACATTGTGGTCTGAAAGCGTTGGCGATGCGAGCATTCGCCTGCTTGCTCTTGAGGTTATGCAAAGGCTTAAAGAAGTCCCAGATACCGCCCAAAGTTTTATCACAGGTGGTCGTCCCGAAGAGATGCGCGTTGAGTTCAAGCCAGAACGTTTAAACAGTTTTGGTATTTCGGTTGATGAGCTCGCCCAAACCATTGCCAGCGCCAATGAAAAGCGCGCAGTCGGTGAGAGTGAATCAGGAGGCGCTGTTCTTAAAGTTTATTCAGGCAGCTTTTTGCGTAATGCCCGAGATATTGAAAGCTTGATTGTCGGCGTGCGTGGCGGCAGTCCCGTTTATGTGCGCGACGTTGCAACTGTTACCGAAGGCCCGGGCGATGCCAAAAGCATCGTTCAGTATTATTCAGGTCCAGCGGCCGCCAAAGATGCGCCAAAAACTGATGGTGCTCCTGCTGTAACAATTGCCATTGCTAAAAAAGTTGGCACCAATGGTGTGAGTGTTGCCGATGCTATTTTAGAAAAAGTTGAATCGCTAAAAGGCAATTTGATTCCTGATAACGTGAAAGTTTCGGTTACACGCAATTACGGCGAAACTGCCAACAACAAAGTAAATGAATTGATTATGGAAATGCTGGCAGCCACCAGTGTTGTAACCATTTTGATTTTCTTTTTCTTAGGCCTGCGTCCAACAATTGTTGTGGTTGTGGTTATTCCAATCATCGTTTTGATGACAATTTTTGCAGCCTATATGTTGAACTTCACCATTGACCGTGTGTCATTGTTCGCGCTGATTTTCTCTATCGGTATTTTGGTTGATGATGCCACGGTGGTGGTTGAAAACACCTATCGAAGGTGGTTGCAAAAGGGCAGTATTGATACAGCCACCACAATTGATGCGGTTCGCGAAGTGGGCAACCCGACAATTTTGGCAACCCTAGCAATTATTGCTGCTTTGCTGCCCATGGGTTTTGTATCAGGTATGATGGGTCCATATATGCGCCCCATTCCTGTTCTTGGTTCTGTCGCAATGACATTCTCATTGTTTGCGGCCTTTATTTTTACACCATGGTTGGTTATTCGCATTCGTCCAAGTTTGGCAAAACTGCGTAAAATGCAAGATGCCGAGCATCGTTCATCTGCTCGCCTTGATGGTATTATTCGTCGCGTTCTAGGCCCCTTGCTTGATAGCGCTCGCAAAGCGCGTATTTTCCGCATCGTCATGTGGTCACTGCTTATTCTTTCTTGTACAATGTTCTATTTCCAAGCAACTGTTGTTAAAATGTTGCCGCTGGATAATAAGCCAGAATTTAATGTGGTTGTGAACATGCCCGAGGGCACGTCATTGCCGCAAACGGCAAACCTTATTCATCAAATGACGGCTAAGATCCGCGAACTTCCAGAAGTCACAGCTGTACAAACATATGCAGGCACGTCCTCACCATTTAACTTTAATGGTTTGGTGCGTCACTATTATTTGCGTCGCCAGTCTTGGGAAGGCGACATTCAGATTCAGTTGCTTGATAAAGGCGATCGTGATCGCACTAGCCACGAGCTTGCACTGGTTGCACGTGAAATGTTGACCCCGCTGGCAAAAGCTGCTGGCGCGCGCATTCAAGTTGTTGAAATGCCACCTGGACCACCAGTGCTGCAAACAATGGTTGCCGAAATTTATGGACCAGATGCGAAAACACGTCGTCAAGTTGCACGTGACATCACTAAAATTTTTGAAGAAACCGAAGGCGTGGTTGATGTTGATAATTTGCTCAAGAACCCACATGATACGTGGACCTTTGAGGTTGACCAACGCAAAGCAGAACATCGTAACGTTTCAATTGCCAGCTTAAATCGTCAGTTGTCTATGGCCATGGGTGGTCACAAATTGGGTGATGTTAAACAAGGTTCTGAGTTAGAGCCTCGTTTCATAATCTTACAAGCACCTCTCAATGTGCGCGGTCAAATTAACAATATTGGTGAAATGCCAATTATGACCCGCAACAAAACCATGGTGCCGTTAGGCGATCTTGGCAAATTTGTTAAAACCACCAGCGATCCGATTATATTCCATAAAGATCTGCGTTCAGTGGAATTTGTTACGGGTGAAGTGGCAGGTCGTTTGGCAGCGCCAGTTTATGGCATGCTCAATGTGTCTAAAAAACTAAACGATTATACAACACCTGATGGTGTTGTCATTAAAGCCAACGCGCTTGGATTTGCGGGTAATTTGCTTGGGCCACCATCTGATAGTTTCAAAACAGATTTTGAGTGGACAGGAGAGTGGACTGTAACCTACGAAACCTTCCGTGATATGGGTATCGCCTTTATGGCAGCTCTGGTTATGATCTATATGCTGATCGTGGTTGAGTTTGGTAACTTCCGTTTGCCAGGCATTATTATGGCCCCGATTCCATTGACGCTTTTGGGCATTATTCCCGGTCACTGGATTTTGGGTGCGGAGTTTACCGCAACATCAATGATCGGCTGGATTGCACTTGCTGGGATTATCGTTCGTAACTCGATCTTGCTCGTGGATTTTGCCAAGCAAGCTGTTGCCGAAGGTATGGATAATCGTGAAGCTGTAATTCAAGCGGTGCGGACACGTACGCGTCCAATCTTGATTACACAATTGACAATGATAGCAGGATCATTGGGCATTATCTTAGATCCAATTTTCCAAGGCATGGCGATTTCACTGCTATTTGGTGCGATTGTTGCCACTTTGCTAACGCTGATTGTTATTCCATTGTCGTGCTACCAGGCACCAGGCGCATATAAGTCAAATGCTGATGGAAATAATGATGGTTCACCAGATCCAACACCAACACCACCAACAGATAAATCAGCAGCAGAAAAACCTGCAGCAGAAAAACCCGCAATGGCAAGCCAACAAACACCTGTTAAAAAAGCCCACAAAAATGGAATTTTTAAAACAGGTATTGAACTGGCTAGAGCCTTGCCGATTATCGGTTACTACTGGATTGCTCCTTTGTTCAAAAGCGCTGGTAAACTAAAACCTGGCTTGTCTAAAGCAACCGATATTGCGCGCGATATTCCCCATGATGCATGGGTGAAAGTTGCTAGCCGTCGCGGTTCCAAAAAGTCAAAAACACCAACTCAAGAGTTTGCTAGTTTGGTCAAAGAGGCGGCACAAACACAAGAGAAAGCTTCTGAAGCACCAGTTCCCGTTCAGCCAACTCAGGCAACACAGGTCAAACTGGAAACTAAGGCAAAGCCGGCGGTCTCTTCTAAAAAGAAAAAGTCAAAATCTGTTGTAGCAATAAGCGATAAAGAAAAATCAGGTTCAAGCTCTAAAACCAAAGCAAATGACGATAAAAAACAAGCGGCACTAGCGGTGGTGC
>JAMOMM010000104.1 GCA_027067085.1 Hyphomicrobiales bacterium | reverse complement strand
GTTGGTAAAGACGAATTTGGCAACCAATATTATGAAACCAAAGACAGCGCAAAGCGCTGGGTAGTCTTTAATGGACCTGCTGAAGGCTCCGCTGTGCCTCCTGGATGGAGTTCATGGCTGCAACATCGCTCAAACACACCACCAAGCCAAGAAAAGTATACGGCAAAAGTTTGGGAAGCCCCGCATATAGCCAACCCAACAGGCACTCAAAACGCCTACCGCCCCGCAGGCAGTATTTTGTCACGCAACCCAAAAGCAGCAGAACCAGATTATGAAGCTTGGAGCCCTTGAGTTTTTTTCAAACATCTAAGATGAATTTAAGAGCCCCAAATTATTGAGGCTCTTTTTTTTCGATCACTCCTGAAACGACAAATTAAACGGCTTTGACAACGGGGCAGGTAGCTCAGTTGTTAGTGGTATATCTGTGCTAACTTTTTCCAACGAAAAATTCGCGCCAAACCCCGTGCCTTCACCACGTATATAAAACCCATAATTGAGTGTCACTGCATCAGTTGGAATATCCAACACAATCTCACGTGTCTGCCAATCGGTCGTGCCTGTCAAAACACCATTATCTTTGCGCTCTTCCATATTATCAAAGCTCAAATGCTTACCAGCTACAGGTCCATCTGCGCGTAGCCACAGCGTTACAGCACCTGAACAGTTAAGCGCTTTAATATCAGCGCGAAGGCGCACCCGCGTGCCATGAAAGCTATCTGCCTCACAGGTTTGCATCATTGAGGCAAAGCCCAAGTCTTGTGCTTGGGCATCAATTGATCGAATAATCGGGGGGTGAATGCCATTATGTTTTTGCGATGGATCACAGCCAAATTCATATGCATGAACATGGTTGCCTGTCGTCGTCCAGCCCTTTGGCATCGGCAATAAGGTGCCCACTTTGTTTAAGTGCGCACTAAACGTATTCCAGTCCTTAAAATCATTGAGGCGCGAAATAATTTCCAAGCAATGCCCGTGGCTTACTTGGTGCCCCATGTTGTTAAGAATAGTAGAAAGCTTTTTTGAGTACAGTTTTACATCTTCACAAGATCGCACGATCTTACTCCTTTGTTAAAAGCGATATATTTCTGGTGCCCGTCTTGCCAAACCATCGCTCATTACAAAGCAGAAGATTCTTTTTGCGCGCTTTCACGTAAACCAAAATGGCACGGACCGCTGGCAGCGCTAGCCTTATAGGCAAGGTAAGCATGAAACCACCATTGGTCAATCAACTCGTATGTCTGCTGCAAAACAATCACGGTGTATTTCGAATCTGAGCTGATTGTAATTTCTATGGTTTCAACGTTGCCAGTTTCACACCAAATCCAATAAACACAACACCAGTCACACCTTTTAACCAGCGTTGAAAACGCTTGCCACGTTCAAGTCGCAGTTGATTTGCCAAATAAACAGCGTCAAACTTTGCCATATCAGCGCCATAGAGAATCTATTATAGTGTGTTTTACATTTTGCCGAATAACTGGGAATTTACCTGATGAAGAACAGTTTTGTTGAAACCGTCGTCGGCGCTGTGGTTGTTGCCATTGCTGCTGGATTTTTTATGTTTTTGTACAATGCCAGCAGTGTTGGCGGGGCGAGTGGTATAAAAATCATCGCTGAGTTTGAAAATATTGAAGGTATTTCTATTGGCTCAGACATACGCATGGCAGGTATCAAAGTTGGTTCTGTGGTTGAGCAAAAGTTAGACCCAAAATCGTTTCAGGCCATCGTCACCATGTCGCTAACAAACACTTTAAAACTTACCGATGACACAACCGCAAAAATCACCTCTGAAGGTTTGCTCGGATCAAAGTTCATTGCGCTGGAAATTGGCGGCAGTGAGGAAATTTTGAAAGATGGCGACAGCCTAACCCACACCCAAAGCGCTTTAGACATTTGGGCTCTCATCAACGAATTTATGTTCTCTGATAAAAAGAATAAGTGATATAGAGCTTAAATGATGAAATATTTCAATATTTTAGGCGTGATGGCCACTGTCGGCTTGTTTACTTTGGGCTTTGCTGCAAGCGCGATAGCTGGCGCGCGGGAGAACCCGATCGCGATTTTTGCTGGTCTAGATAAAATCACGGGCACAATCACCACTTTTGAAATCAACGTCAATCAAACCAAACGCTTTGGCTCTTTGAACATCACACCGCGCGTGTGTTATTCGCGCCCGCTTACCGAAGAGCCAAAAACCACATCATTTATTGAAGTTGACGAAAATCGCTTAGATGGCACTCGTAACCGTATTTTTACTGGTTGGATGTTGGCACAAAGCCCAGGTTTAAACGCGCTTGAACATCCTGTTTATGACATCTGGCTCACCGGCTGCCGCAACCCCAACGCCCCCAAAGAAATAGACACACTGCCCCCGCTTGATGACCCGAAAAAGAAACCAGCGGCGAATTAAGGTTTAATGGTATTTAAGTTTTCAGAAACTGTTGAACTTTTTGATAAAAGCAGCTTGTAAACTTTTGCATTGCTGGAGATCTTTGCTGTATTCTACAAGGTAAGTTTCAAGGGCTTGTTGAAGGTTGTTTCGGAAGAGTATTTTTTTCTGAGTTGGCCCATTCCAAGAAATTAGGGCGTCCTTAGGTAATTTTTCGTCCCTCACTTTAGCACGTATCAACCATTTATCCCTAGTTTGCGCATCGTGCAAAAGGGAGCACCGAATTCCATGATAAAAGCTATCGGCTTTATTAGAAGAGTCAAAGAAAGTTGCGAAAGGTTTATTTGACTTAATGAATGATGTAAAAATCTTAGAAGGATTTATCTTGTTCGTATTGTCGATTATTTTGTTAGTACAGTCAGAAACATTACACTTTTTAGTATCTGGTTTGGTGAAAGTAGTGCGCAATCGAATAGATGCTAAAAATTCAATTAAACAGCATTGTATAGTCACAATAGCGAAACCTTCCCCTTCGTTTTTACCGTGGTCTTCGAGAAGTTCAATAGGCTTAAAGTACCTTGTATTAATTCGCTCATATAAAAAGCGATTGTATGCTTCGTTCCAATTTTCGGGAGAAGGGTCCTTCTTTAAAATAGGAACGAACTTTTGCCAATCGGTAACGGTTTTGAGTCCTGCAATTTTCATCTCATTTCCTTCCATTTCATTCTCCTCGCAGACAATGAACCAATTTTGAATTAGCTCAACCAGCCCGCGCCAACCTCAAAACCTCATCCGCATCACCGTCACCCGTAAAAGCATCAAATTCAGCATCAACGCCAAGGGCTGGTTCTAGCATTAAGTGATAATCATCACGCGATACAGCTTCAAGGCCAAATTGGGTGAGGTGGTCGTTGGTGAACTGGGCATCTAATAGCGCAAATCCCCCGAACTTTAGCCGCGCTACCAAATGCACCAGCGCCACTTTGGACGCATCGGTTTGGCGTGAAAACATGCTTTCGCCAAAGAACGCAGCGCCAATTCGAATGCCATATAGTCCTCCAACAAGCTCACCATTTTGCCAGCATTCAACACTATGGCCGCAGCCCATTTTGTGTAGTTGGTTGTATAGGGAAATAATACGGGTATTGATCCATGTGGTGTCGCGTACATCAGACATTGC
>JAMOMM010000103.1 GCA_027067085.1 Hyphomicrobiales bacterium | reverse complement strand
ATCGCAATAATCACATACGTGTAAAGACTCAAAACTGTATCAATAAGCAGAATAATCGATTGCATTGGAATTCCTTGCTAAAATATCTTTGTACATTCATGTAGCTAGCCACAAAGCCAAGTGCAAGTCCTAAGCACAAAACACATAAAACAAATGGCCAAAACAAAAGCGCGAGCTGAACTTAAACAAAGCCCAAACTCGCGATTTACTGGTTGAGTACGCAATACAAAAATCTCAACGCTACGAGATACTTTGCAAGCGTCATGCCAAACCAACATTAACCATATGCAGGGCCACCTAACTCTAGGCGTACCACATCTTGTAAAAGCACCCCTTCAAACGCTAGCGTCTATTTGCAACTTGCAAACCAGCACATTGCATTTTGCAAAAAGCCATCAAGTTTATAAGGTACAAACAACGCTAAATCAGGCACAAACCACAACAAAGCCGCCGTACCAAGCAAAATAAGCACAAATGGCCAAACCCCGCGCACAACTTCAGACAGAGGTGCCCTGCCGACCGCTTGTATAACAAATAAATTCAAGCCCACAGGAGGTGTAATCAACGCTGCCTCAATCATCACCACAAACAAAATGCCGAACCAAATTGGATCAATTCCCATTGCCGCCAATGAAGGGTACAAAACCGGGACCATAATCAACAACATCGACAGAGATTCCAAAAAGAAGCCCATAATCAAAAGTACAATGCATACGATCAGAATGAAAATTGCAGGTTCAGAAATTGTTGAGGTAATCAGGACAGATATATCTTGAGGAATGCGATAAAGCGTTATGGCTTTTCCAAAAATTTTAGCACCCGCGACAATCAAGAAAATCGTCACGGTTGTCTTCATCGAGCTCATAACCGCTTCTTGAAGCTTTTCCCACGTCATCCGCTTCATCGCATAAACGATAATCAGCGAAACGGTAAAACCAATACCAGCCGATTCACTAGGGGTAAACCACCCCGCATAAATGCCGCCAATAACGATGCCAGCAAGCAATACCGTAGGCAATGCTAACAATGATGCAGAACGGCGTTCTTGCCAGCTGGCTTTTGCAACAGGTACATACCCCTTGCCAAATTTGGCGTACAACATTGAAAATAAAATAAACATGCCAGCCAAAAACAAACCCGGCCCAATGCCTGCTAAGAATAACTGAACAATCGATTCTTCTGTGATGATACCGAAAATAATCAGTGGAATTGACGGCGGGATCAAAATACCTAACGTGCCACCAGCAGCAACCAAACCCAAAACAAAGGGCCGTGCATAGCCGCGCGACGTCATTTCATGAATTGCGACGTTGCCAATGGTCGCAGCTGTTGCAACAGAAGACCCAGAGATCGCTGCAAAAATAGCACAAGAAACAATGGCAGCCACCCCAAGCCCGCCTGGCCAATGACCAAGCCAACTTTGCACCGCGGCAAATAAATCTCTGCCAATACCACCTTTCAACAAGATGTTTGACATCAAAAGGAACATTGGCACTGCCAATAATTCAAAACTATCCATCGTGCTATAAAGCGATTGCGGCACCATGATCGGTGAAAACCCACCAAGCAGCAACAAACCAAGGCCCAACCCACCAATTGCGAATGCAACAGGTACGCGAATAAGCAGCAAGAACAACAAACAAAATAGAATTATCGCGGCAATCATTGGTCTATCGTTTCCACATCACCGTCCGCATCAGTTGTCCCTCTCAAGCCACCTTCGCCTTTAGCCAAGCGGTAAAACTCCACTAATGTTTGCAAAAGCAGCAAGCCAAAGGCAATCGGAATAGCCGACTCAGTCATCCATTTTGGTGTACCCAGCATGGTGGACGTATGACGACCTTGTTCGATAGATTCATAAACGATCGATGAGCCATACCACACCGCAACCAAACAAAAAATGCAAATGATCGTCAACGTAATAAAGCCTAAAAACCGCTCAATTTTCTTTCCCACTTTGTCAGCAAAAAGTTCAACAGTAATCAGGTGCCTATTTTTCAGCACATAGGCACCAGCCAAATAAACCGCCCAAATTTGAACGAACCGCGCCACTTCATCAACCCACACTGTTGGTGCGTTAAAAGCCTTTCGCATCACGACTTCATACGTCACCATGACACCAATGGCAAAAAACATCCAAGCCGACAAAAGGCCAGCGCGGTCGGTAATTTTATCAATAATTTTCAGCATAATAAAACGCCTCCCGAAACAGGTTCGAGAGGCATAATTTTCTTATTTTAAAGCGCCAGCAGCTTTGACCATTGCGGCCCCAATTTCACCTGAGCGTTTGATATATGCATCAACAACAGGTTTTGTCGCCGCTTTCCATTCAGCACGTTCTTCGTTGGTCAAATCAATAACATTGATTTTGTCTGAAACAGCTTCTAACGCCGCCGCTTCAATCGAACTCATTTTATCACGCAGTTCTTTTTCAACCCGCACGGCTGCAGCAGAGATAATTGACTTATTTTTATCTGATAAACCCTGCCAAACCTTATCATTGATTACCACAACAAACTCAATGTCTGCATGGCGAGTAAGCGTCAAGTTGTCCATAACTTCATAAAGCTTGCGAGACTTAACTGCCGTAATACCGGTCATACCTGCATCAACAGTACCGCGTTGATATGCCAGAAATTGTTTTGAACCAGACATTAAGGTCGGCGCGCCTTTAAGCGCAAGAACCGTATCACCAATCGTTTTACCAAATACTCTGACCTTTTTGCCCGCCATGTCTGCTGGGGTTTTAATCGCAGGGTTTTTGGACAAAATAATTGCAGAACCAAATGCTTGCCACCACAAAATGCGCGCGCCTGTTTTCAAGATCGCACCATCAAGACCTTTACGAATAGCACTGCCAGGTGCTGTCGCAGCTTTTACCTTTGAAGGCGAATCAAACATGAAAGGCACATAAAAAATATCAACGGCAGGGGCCGTGCCTGCAAAACGCGTTAAAGAAGCAATGCCCATTTCAATGGCACCAGAAGATACCGCTTGAGGAACTTCTTTATCTTTATAAAGCTGCGCTGATGGGAAAATTTCGATTTTTAGGTCGCCGCCAGACTTGGCTTCAACTTCCTTTTTAAATGCGAGTATATTTTGCCCAAGGTGATGCTTCATCGGCAATTGCAACGTGACACGCAAGGTTGTTTCAGCCATCGCGATACTTGAGGCCATCAAACTTGAACCAGCAAGCATGGCGGCTGCAACAGTACCTAAAATTAGTTTCTTCATTTCCATCTCCCATTTTTCATTTTTTTGTTTATTTTTTCAGTTAAGAACTTACGTGTAAAAAACCTAACAGGTCAAGTGTCCTTACCTGTGTTTTCTGTCGAGGGCCCCCGCCACATACCATGGTACTCATCATTTGGGCGCATATCTACCGCCGTTGCCACGCGATTTGTCATGTTAAAAAAGCCAATAACACTGGCAATATCCCAAATGTCTCGGTCACTAAAACCTGCATCTCGCAGCTCTTGTCGGTCCTCTTCAACAATTGAGTGAGGACTTTCTGTCAACAAATTTGCAAAATTTAGCATAGCTAAATGGCGCTCTGACAAATCGGCAACGCGAAAA
>JAMOMM010000102.1 GCA_027067085.1 Hyphomicrobiales bacterium | reverse complement strand
TGCTTGCACCCAAATATCCAGCCGCCGTTGTGGCGGGCAATGTTGAAGTCTCCCAAGCTGTCACCGATACATTGTTTGGCGCATTGGGCGCAATGGCTGCGGCCCAAGGCACCATGAACAATTTCAACTATGGCAACGACACCTATCAATATTACGAAACCATTTGCGGCGGTTCAGGCGCAGGGCCAGATTATGATGGCACCTCGGCCATTCACACTCACATGACCAACACCCGCCTCACCGATCCTGAAATTTTAGAATTTCGCTACCCTGTTATGCTGGAAGATTTCCACATCAGACGCGGCTCTGGCGGCAAGGGCAAACATAAAGGCGGCGATGGCACCAGCCGCACCATTGTTTTCCACGAAAAAATGGATGTTTCCCTACTCACAGGCCACCGCAAAATCCCACCCTTTGGCTTGAACGGCGGCGACCACGGCCAAGTCGGCAAAAACACCTGCCGCCGCGCTGATGGAACAATTGAGGATTTAAAAGGCTGCGATCAAACAGTGGTTGAAGTTGGCGATGCAATAACTATCCAAACACCAACGGGAGGAGGATATGGTAAGAGTTAAGCCTCATCATATCTCCAACTGTTGTTATACTGGTGCTCGACACTGGTATCTATTGCACGAAGTTCAACCAAATTCAAAAACCAAGACCGCGAATTTGCAGCACCAAGCACCGCAATAACAAACTATGGGCTGCGCCTCACCCCCGCTGCGCCCGCCAAGCCAGTATTTCAGGTGAAAGCTCGGGCGAAACAATGTCCTTCTCACCCATTGCCTCAATCAGCTCATCAGGCCCCACCCCGCCGCCCGATTTTTTCAAAAACCGCGCGCAAACCAAGGCCGAAGCGCACTTTTTCCCACCAGAAATAAAGTCTTGCCGCAGATAAACAAACTTATCATCCCAGCTCTCAACAGTGGTTTCAACCGTAAACTTTTGCAATAGCGACAAAGAACGGTAATAATCCATCCATTGCGCCGCTACTACAGGATACCAACCGCGCTTAGAAACCTGTTTCCACATACCATTACGCACCATAAAATTCACCCGCGATAAATCCATCAAGGCGAAATATTTTGAATTGGTCATATGCATTAAAAAGTCGAGGTCAGTGGGCCAAACCCGATATGGAACCACATAACTTTCAAGCGCCTCACCCTTAGGGCGAAACTTATGGACCAATAAAAACCAAATAAAACGAAAATAAAGGTTCATTTTTCAGCTTCACCCTTACTACAAGCCCATAAAGAGACCGTCAGGCCATCTTCTTTCGGAGAAGGCAATGTCTCGTGTTTATCAACACTCAAGCCAGCACGCCCACACCAGCGCCGCACATCCACATCACTCAATCCCAACCGGCGGTGGGCATGTTCGTCACGCAAAAACTCTAACGCATGCGGGGCAAAATCAACAATAAACAGACGACCTTTTGGAGCTAAGATTCGTGCAGCTTCTTCCAATGCCCCACTTGGATTATCAAGAAAATGCAAAACCTGATGCACCGTCATCAAATCAGCAGTATCATCGTCAAGTGGTAACGAAAAAATATCGCCATACCGCACTTGAATATGTTCAAGGTTGCTTTCTGCGATACGTGCCCGTGCAATCGCTAACATTTCGCGACTGGCATCAATCCCTGTTGCATGTTTAGCCAGCGGTGCTAGTAATTCCAAAATACGGCCCGTCCCCGTGCCCACATCAACAAAACTGTTTACTTCGGTTTTGCCAACCAATTCAAGCAGCGCACCTTCAACCAATTCTTCAGAAATATGCAGCGAACGCATTTTATCCCAGTTTTTAGCATTCGCGCCAAAATATGCATCAGCCACTTCACGCCGCGCCTGCAAAATTTCGCCCACACGGGCCAAATCGCGGCGTAAAACGGGATCTGTGCGCGGGATCATCGCCACAATAGCCGCTGCAATTTGCGCCCCGCGGCCTTCTTCGCGCATGCGAAACAACACCCAGCTGCCCTCTTTAAAGCGGTCAAGCAGCCCTGCATCCATCATAAGTTTTAAATGGCGCGAAACCCGTGGTTGGCTCTGACCCAAAATCTGAGTCAATTCCGAGACATTAAATTCAGCCCGCGAAAGCAAATGCAACAGTCGCAAACGGGTATCTTCACCCGCGGCCCTTAAACCTGCTAATAATTCTTCCATACAAGCCCCAAAATCATCACTTCAAGGCCATTTACCACTTGAAACCTAAAAAGTTCAAACAAAATGAGGAAATAGTCCTCACGTTAACCAAAAAAAAGCCATAGTACGTCCATAGTTTACCTAGATAACAATCAGTGTAGGGCTGATTCCGATTAAAATTTTGACGTTAAGAATTTTACCGTATAAATAGAGTTCGGGCGGCAATTTAAGTTTTAACAAGTAAGAGCCTAGTTTGAATGATGCAAATTCGTCCACAAAGCAGCGCTAAATCACAAAAATTACGTGACAATAGCTTTAGCAAAAAATCTTTGATTTCAGCTGTTGTTATCACAATGACGACTTTGGCGACGACATTGGCATTAACGCCAAGTAACGCCCATGCCCGCGTTGATGAATTTCGCTATGCACCATCAAAATCATCGCTCTATTCAACTTTTCAACTTTGGCGGCACAAATCTGCAAACAAATTACAGGTCACACCCACATCGGCAACCCCAGCGCCTAAAACTTCAAAGTCTATAAAATCAACTCAAAAAAACTTGAGCGGTGATATTACCGATGCAGAAATTTTAGCCCAGAACGAGGCTGCCGCGAACGATCCTCTAGAACCGCTTAACCGTTTGGTTTTTAGCTTCAACGAAGTTTTGGATTTCATCGTATTCACCCCTGTGAGCAAAACCTATCGCACCGTTGTACCAACACCAGTACGTCACGGTGTTTCCAATGTAATTTCCAATGCAAAAGCCCCTGTCACTTTCGCAAACGATTTATTGCAAGGTGAACCAGAGCGCGCGAAAACAACTTTTATCAGGTTTTTAATTAATAGCACCGCAGGATTTGGCGGTTTTGTTGATGCTGCAGAAGCTGGTGGTCTACCTAAACACACAGAAGACTTTGGCCAAACATTAGCCGTTTGGGGCATTGGTTCTGGCCCTTATGTTGTTTTGCCGGTTCTTGGCCCCTCATCGCCTCGCCACATTGTTGGCCGCATTGCAGACACCGCAGCAACGCCCACCACTTGGCTCATGAGCGATCTTTCAATGTTTGAGCGTTCAACACCAACCATCGCAGAATTGGTAACAGGCCATGAAGGTTTGCTTGACGACATCACAAAGTTGCGAGAAACGTCTCCTGATTTTTATGCATCGGTTCGTGATATTTACCGCCAATCACGCAAATCATCTATCGCCAATGGTGACATCAGCGTTGACGATGAACCTTTGCCAGAAATACCAGATGAATAATTTCAACGCATGATTTTTGGGACCATGAAGAACCATGAATTCATACATTTCATACAGTTTTAAACGATACTAGAGAGCCTTTATTTATGCTGCCAAATAGCCCTTCGCGTCGCACTTTCACCCTTGCCGCATTTATTACCCTTGGCACCTTAGCTGGTTCACACAACTTGC
>JAMOMM010000101.1 GCA_027067085.1 Hyphomicrobiales bacterium | reverse complement strand
ATGCACAGCGTCATCTGGTTTTCAAACCCATTTATGAGTTAGGAGTAAAGGGTCCGCAAACTAAGGCCCGCTCAACACCCGCGGGCAAATCATTCAACCCATCAATAAGGCGCTCACGGCCCGTCAGCACATCAACAATCTGGCCAGAATAAGCAATGGCGGTTTCACGCATCATGCCCAGCATTGGCCACCCCCAAAGCGCTGAAACCGTCACCCCATCTTGAACAAAATGCGGGTTGGTTAAATAGGTGCAGGCAATTACAGGCTCAACAGGCGAACGATTGGTTGCACTGCCACCAACCAAATCAATCACCACGGAACCATCAGGAATAAGCGTTTTCAAATGCTCGTTAGTAATCAAAAAATTCACACCGCGCAGATGAGCTGATTGTTCGGCCCCATTAACCACCAGATCAACGTCCTTCAACCAATAGTCAATTCTTCCGCTGGTTGTATGCGTGCGACCAAGCACATTGATGTGACGAACACCATGGTCATAAACCTCATGGATTGCGCCCTGCCCCACATTGCCATAGCCAAGCACCACAACTTTCGCATTAGCCAGATCAAGGTCAGGTTTATTTTCTTTCAACAATTTCAAGCCATACCGCGCTCCTGCTTGGCCCGTTTGGTGCAAACACTGAATGCGGCGCAAACCAAAATCAAGCGCAGGATGTCGAAGTTTCCAATCAGCAACCGCCAAAAAACCATCGCGTTTTTCAAACTCAGCCAGATCGAACAAGTGCGTATCAGCTTTTTTCAACTGCTCAATCAGCTCAACGTTCTTCATCTGCAAGCTGTCATAAAAATACAAGCTATCAGGCCCAAACGCCTCAAGGTCTTTAAACGCTGTATCACCTCGCACAACTTTCAACGATTTAGGATCACGATTGCCCGCCCGTCTAATCGCTGGCGCGGTACGCTGCGTCCAATCAAGAATACGCACTTTCAGTCCACCAAGCGTATTGGTATCAGCAAAGGGCTGAAGGGCTGCTGCCATTGCTGTGCGCGATAAAATCATCTCATCAGTTTGCACTTTTGGCGATTCTAAAATTTCCTCCATCGCCACAACGTTGATTTGTTTATCCTGCAACAATTTTGCGCGATCAGGAAATGAACCAAAATGAGCCATGCACAACAACGTGCAACCTGAGGCCATTTGCTCAATACTTTCAAGCGATGGGCCTTTGAATTTGATAATCAGATCTTTGTCCGCATAAATCTCATCACCAGACTGCATGATCGCGCCAGCCGCAATATATTCATCGTCAGAAAAACCCACCCCCAAGCCAGCACCATGCTCAACAAAAACCGCAGCACCTTGTTTAACCAACGTTGCCACATCATCAGGAATCACCGAAACACGCTTTTCCAAACCACCGGGATTTTCAGGCGATTCAATTTCGCGAACCACGGCAATTGTTTTAAATGATGGCATTAGGTTTGGTTTTCCAGCAGACATTTTTAGTTCTTTTCATTCAATAAATTTTTTAAAATTCTTGGCTCTCATTCTTATCACGATCATGCCAAAACAAAAGCCAATTATTAAATTGCCAACCGCTTAGAGATAGCGCAAATTAGGGCAAAATAAAAATCATATTGGGAGACAACAAATGACCACCAACAAAATGGCAGTCTTAGCCAAACGTCCATTCGGCGATATTAAAGACGATGATTTCGACATTATTGAAGCCCCGCTTGAAGCGTTAAAAGACGGTGAATTTCGCGTCGAAGTCGCTTACATTTCATTAGACCCTGCCATGCGCGGCTGGATGAATGATATAAAATCATACGTCCCTCCCGTTGGTATTGGCGAGGTTATGCGCGCACTTGCAACAGGTACAGTGAGCGAAAGTAAACACCCTAAGTTTGCCGTAGGCGATACCGTCTCTGGATTATTTGGCGCTCAAACCCATGCTATCAGCAATGGTGAAAGTGTTGCAAAAATTGACACAAACCTTGCCCCTATGCCCACTTGGATGGGCGGTTTTGGCATGCCCGGCATGACTGCCTATTTTGGCTTACTGGAAGTCGGCTTACCTAAAGAAGGTGAAACCGTTGTGGTTTCAGCAGCTTCTGGTGCGGTCGGCCAAGTGGTTGGACAAATCGCCAAAATCAAAGGCTGCCGCGCCGTTGGCATTGCAGGTGGTCCTGAAAAATGTGCGTACCTCGTTGAAGAATTGGGCTTTGATGCAGCCGTTGATTACAAAGCCGACGGCTTTTACAAAAAGTTGCGCGCCGCCTGCCCCGATGGTATTGATGTCAACTTTGAAAATGTTGGCGGTGAAATTTTCGACACCATCCTAGCTCAAATGAACCCCTTCGGCCGCGTTGCTTTATGTGGCCTAATTTCAGGTTACAACGCAACGGAACTTCCACCTGGTCCAAAAAACTTCCCCGCCATTTTAACCAAGCGTCTAAACATCAGAGGCTTTATCGTTTTTGATTACGCCAAAAAGTATGGTCAAGCAATTAAGGAAATGGCCGGCTGGCACGCCCAAGGAAAGTTAAAATTTAAAGAAGACATTCGCGATGGCGGCATTGAGGTATTCCCGCAAACATTGCGTGAACTCTATTCTGGCGGCAATTTCGGCAAGCTAATACTAAAAGTATAACGGGCTATGATGAGACATTAAACCATGTTTGAAGTTGCAGGATTGGTCGCCCCATTATTTTCGTTAATCATATTGGGGTACTTGGCTGGTCGGATAAAAAAACTGCCGCTTGAAGGCTTGGCATGGCTCAACTTTTTCGTCATCTACGTCGCCTTGCCCGCCATGTTTTTTCAATATCTCTCAAAAATTCCAATATCAGAGTTTGCTGCCTTTAAATTCATCGCTGTCACAACAACCACAACCTTATATGTGTTTGTTTTGTGCTTTGTTATTGCAATTTTGCGCTCACGCAAGCAAATCGGCGAAGCCGCAATCCAAGGCTTTGCAGGGGCCTATGGCAACATTGGGTACATGGGCCCACCGCTTGCCATTGCAGCCTTTGGACCAGCCGCTATTGTCCCTGCCGCACTGATTTTTGTTTTTGATAACACCATGCACTTCATTCTTGCCCCAGCCATTATGGCGATGCGAGATAACAAGCATCGATCCATTATTCACCTCATCGGCAAAATACTTAAAAACATTTTCACCCACCCTTTTATCATCGCCACCATTGTTGGCATTGGGGCTGCTGCCATCAATTTCAAAAGCCCTGAACCAATCGATAAAATCTTATCAATGCTGGCAGGGGCCGCCGCGCCGTGCGCTCTTTTCACCATGGGTGTAACCGCAGCACTGCGACCACTCAAAACCGTACCTATTGAATTGTCGTGGCTGGTGCCTGCAAAACTAATACTGCATCCCGCGTTGATTTACATTGCGCTTGAAATCTTTGGTCCATTTGATCCCATATTCACCAAAACCGCGATCATCATCGCCGCTTTGCCCGCCGCAACCAACGTGTTTATCCTGGCCCAGCAATACAACACATGGCAGGAGCGCGCATCCAGCGCCGTGGTGGTTTCAACCTTGCTTTCAATGATAACGGTTACAGTAACGCTGTATTTTTTACGCTAATCTAGCGCCATGTC
>JAMOMM010000100.1 GCA_027067085.1 Hyphomicrobiales bacterium | reverse complement strand
CGGGATTGATTGCATATTTGTGGCCGTTACTCATCGTGGTTTTGTCTGCGCTTTTGCCGGGTGAAAAATTGCGTGTACATCACATTATCGGCGGTTTACTTGGCCTTTTGGGCGCTGGTTTAATTGTCTCAAAAGGCGGGCAAGTTAGCTTTGCGCCTGAATATGCTTTTGGCTATGCCATGGCATTCTTATGCGCTTTAACGTGGTCAAGTTATTCGGTTGTCGCGCGGTTTTTCAAACACATCTCAAGCGATGCGGTAGGCGCGTTTTGCATTGCCACTTTAGCACTGGCAACGCTGTGCCATTTCATTTTTGAAACTACAGTCATCCCTCAATCTGGCCTTGAGTGGGGCGCTATTGCAGCTCTTGGTTTTGGCCCTGTTGGCATTGCATTTTTTGTTTGGGATTACGGCATGAAAAATGGCGACATTCAGATATTGGGCGCATCGGCCTATGCTGCCCCGTTGCTTTCAACCTTGGTGCTAATCGTCGCTGGATTTGCTCAGTTTACGTGGGTCATAGGTGCGGCCTGTTTATTGATAACTTTTGGCGCGGTTTTGTCGGCCAAGGATTTGTTATTTAAACGAGCTGCAAAACAAAACTATCCCACCACCATTTCCATCAACGGCAAAACCCTACCTGGAATTGAGCCAGAGGGTGTTTCACCAACAATTTCAAAACCAAGGGCTTGATAAAATTTCACCGCAGCGGGGTCTGAGTCTAAATGGAGTTTTGTTAAATTTTTCTGATTGGCGTGGTTTAAAATTGTGTCCCATAATAAGCGGCCAATGCCTTTACGTTGATGATTGGGGTCTACAAAGAAACTATGAATTTCACCTGTTGCGTTTTTTGGGTCCACAACTAGACACGTGACACCACAAATAACGCCCGCCTCATCGGCAACCCAGTATTCACGCCGTTTTAAACGGTCAACCGTTACTGATAGCTCTTTAACGCACATGGCCATAAACGCATCATCGTAGCCATTGGCGCGTTTAGAGCGCAAAATGACATCGCTCATTATAGCAATTTCATCAAAATTTGGTCGGCGGATAAGAATGGACATTAATCAAAGCACCTTGGTCATACAAATGCTATTCACATCGGGTTGATAGTCACCGAATACGGGGCATTGGGTGAAGCCGTATTTTTCGTATAGTTTTCGGGCGGGGGCAAATTCTTTCATGGAGCCTGTTTCTAGGCTTAGTCTGGTGTAGCAACGTGCGCGGGCAGTATCTAGAATGTGATTGAGCATTTTATCGGCCACGCCTTTGCCGCGGGCATCGGAATGAACGTGCATAGATTTGATTTCGCCGTGCTCAGCATCTAATTGTTTCAACGCCCCGCTGCCAAGCAACTGGTCTCCTTCCCAAATGGACCAGAACGTAATTTCAGGCGCACGTAACCCTTCAAGGTCTAGGGCGTGGACACTTTCGGGCGGCGATGCGGCCGACATTTCATCGAGATGACGTTTGAGCAGCGCGCGGATTTGGCTGCCTTGGAGGTTGTCTGGTTTGATAGTGAAGTTGTTCATTTTGACGTTTTACTTTTTTCATTTCTGCGCCCGTCAGCGTCATTCCCGCGAAGGCGGGAATCTAGGGCCAATTGCTCAAAATATTGATGGTTTCTGGATTCCCGCTTTCGCGGGAATGACGGGGGGTGGCGGGAATGACAAGGGGGGTGACGGGAATGACAAAGGCTGGCGGGAATGATGGGGGAGTTCATCCTCTACGCTCCTTAAAAAACGTCTTTAACAGTTCAACCGATTTTGCTTCGCCAATGCCTTCATAAACTTCAGGTGCATGGTGGCAAGTGGGTTGGGTGAAGAAATTGGGACCGTTTTCAACCGCGCCCATTTTGGTATCGCCTGCCCCGTAATAAAGTCGATCAATGCGAGCAAATGAAATGGTGGCGGCGCACATGGCGCATGGTTCGAGGGTTACGTATAAATGGTGATCGGGCAAACGTTCGCTGCCGATTTTGGCGCAAGCAGCACGCACTGCTAACAGTTCGGCGTGGGCTGTTGGGTCGTTTAATTCGCGGGTTCGGTTGCCCGCTTGCGCAACAATATTTCCCGCTTTATCCGTCACCACTGCACCCACGGGCACCTCGCCTCGTTCGGCGGCTTTTTCGGCCTCAGCAAAAGCGATGTCCATTGGAGTTAGTAGAGGGGTTAATAGCGGAGTTTGGGCAGGTTTGTGTTTCATGTTGTCTATACTAGTCTAGGCTGCTAAACGTTTCGAGAAATAATTTAACGAATGATGTGAACATGACTGATTCGACCACCAATGCTTCAGAAAACCGCGATTATCGCGAAACGCTTTTTCTCCCAAAAACAGACTTCCCAATGCGGGCGGGTTTGCCAAAGAAAGAGCCTGAAATTATAAAGCGTTGGCAAGATGAGAAGTTATATGAAACCTTGCGCGAGCAATCAAAGGGCCGCGATAAATTTATTTTGCATGATGGCCCGCCCTATGCCAACGGCAATTTGCACATTGGCCATGCGCTGAACAAAACCCTTAAAGATGTGGTGACGCGCTGCGCCCAAATGTCAGGCTTTGATTCAAACTATGTACCTGGCTGGGATTGTCACGGGCTGCCGATTGAGTGGAAGATCGAAGAAAAATACCGCGCCAAGGGCCGCAATAAAGATGACGTACCGATCAACGAATTTCGTAAAGAATGCCGCGAATTTGCCAAGCATTGGGTTGGGGTTCAATCAGAAGAGTTTCAACGCCTTGGTGTTGTGGGTGATTGGGCAAATCCATATCTAACGATGAATTTTGCCGCTGAAGCTGACATCGCCCGCGAGCTGATGAAGTTTGCAGCAACGGGTCAGCTATACCGTGGTTCAAAGCCGATCATGTGGTCGGTGGTTGAACAAACTGCGCTGGCTGAAGCTGAGATCGAGTATCATGATTATGAGTCTGATACGATTTGGGTGAAATTTCCAGTGACCAAAAGCATCGATGGATCAGCTGCACCTGAAAAATTTGCCGGTGCGACCGTGGTTATTTGGACAACAACACCGTGGACCATTCCTGCCAACCGCGCTGTTAGTTTTTCTGATCGGTTTTCTTATGGCCTCTATGAAGTGACGCAAGCTGCTGATGACAACTGGTCAAAAGTTGGCGGCAAACTTATTTTGGCAGATAGCCTTGTTGACGGTGTAATGAAGTCTTCACGGGTTGAGGCTTATGAGCGTCTTGATGATGTAACACCTGATGATTTGGCAAGCATTGTTTGCGCTCATCCGCTAGCTCACATGGGATATGATTTTGATGTGCCGTTATTGCTTGGCGATCATGTGACCGATGAGGCAGGTACGGGTTTTGTACACACCGCACCAAGCCATGGCCGAGAAGATTTTGAAGTGTGGATGGACAACGCCACCGAACTTCGCGCTCGTGGTATCAACGCCGACATTCCTTTCACCGTTGCCGCTGATGGTACTTTCACCAATGAAGCTATTGGCTTTGAAGGTATTGCCATTATAGATAGCAAAGGTAAAAAAGGTAAAGCCAACGAAGCAGTGATTGCCAAGTTACGCGAGGCCGACAACATTATTGCGCGTGCCCGTGTGAAGCATCAATACCCGCATT
>JAMOMM010000099.1 GCA_027067085.1 Hyphomicrobiales bacterium | reverse complement strand
CACTGGAATATCGAGCAAATTTTCTGCCCATTTAATAGTATCAGGGTCGGCCCGCTCACCTGCTAAAAATAGCGTTCGCATGGACGACACATCATACTTTTTCAAAAACTCACCGTTGGGATCTTCTTTTTTAATGGCCCGAAAAGCGGTGGGAGCGGTAAACATCGCAGCCACTTTATGCTCTTCAATTACCCGCCAAAAAACACCAGCATCGGGCGTACCAACGGGTTTGCCTTCAAACATAATTGTCGTGCACCCATGCAACAACGGCCCATAAACAATATAAGAATGGCCAACCACCCAGCCCACATCCGATGCGGCCCAAAACACTTCGCCCAGTTTCAAACCATAAAACGCATCCATGCTCCATTTCAGCGCCACCATGTTGCCGCCATTATCACGCACAACGCCTTTTGGCTCGCCCGTGGTGCCTGATGTATATAAAATATAAAGCGGGTCCGTTGCCGCCACAGAAACACACTCAGCCTTTGTACCAGCCGCGCGCATTTCATCCATCACCGCACCCCAGTCATGGTCGTAACCAATTTTCATTTCTGCAGGTTGGCGCTCGCGTTGTAAAATAATTGTGCCATCAGGTTTATGTGCAGAAATCTTAATCGCCTCATCAAGCAAAGGCTTATAAGCAATCACTCGACCCGGCTCGATCCCACACGATGCAGAAATAATCAATTTTGGTTGCGCATCATCAATCCGCGTGGCCAATTCCTTGGGCGCAAAGCCACCAAACACCACCGAATGAACAGCCCCGATACGTGCGCACGCCAACATTGCAATGCCAGCTTGCGGCACCATTGGCATGTAAATGATAACCCGATCACCCTTGCCAACGCCTCGCGCTTGCAGGCCCGCAGCAAAGGTTGAAACCTCCTCAAGCAACTCATCAAAGCTAAAAGTCTTTTTCGCCCCAGTTATTGGGCTATCATAAATAATCGCGGCCTGTTCTCCACGCCCTGCTTCCACATGACGGTCAATACAATTATAGCAAGTGTTACATTGCGCGCCAACAAACCAATGTCCATAAACACCTTGGCTAGCATCAAAGGTTTTATCAGCAGGTTTAAACCAATCAATTCCTTTGGCTTGTTCAGCCCAAAAAGCCTCACCATCGGTTTGCCAACTTTTATAAACGTCGTGATACTTGCTCATGGGCTGCCTCATCAATTCGATCCACATTTAGGTGAACTATATATGTTTTTAAAACATCGCGCCTTACGACATTGGTTTAAAGTAGCGTTTAAAACCAATGCCCAATCCAAATAAAATTTGACACGCCTTTCAAATCTACCGTTTAAATAAACCCAAGAATTTTACGGGTAACAAACTAGGTTTTGAAAATGTCCTCAGCTTCGATATACACCAACGACCTCGATAAAAACCAAGCCAACTATCAGGCGCTTACGCCGATCAGCTTTTTGCAACGCTCAGCAAGTGTATATCCTGATTACCCCGCCATCATCCACGGCAACGCCACAACGACCTATGCAGATTTTTACAAACGTTCGCGCCAGCTAGCTTCAGCATTAGAAAAAGCAGGCATCAAAAAAACCGACACAGTTTCGGTCATTCTTGCCAACACCCCACCCATGCTCGAAGCCCACTATGGTGTACCGATGATGGGCGCAGTGCTGCATTCTCTCAACACTCGGCTCGATGCCAAAGTGCTGGCATTTCAACTCGATCACGCGAAATGCAAAATGCTTATTCTTGATCTTGAGTTTTCAGACGTGGTCAAACAAGCCTTAGCATTGATGCAAGAGCCAACACCAATTTTAATCGACTATATAGACCCCGAATTTGACGTTGAAGGCGAACGCCTCAGCCAGCTTGATTATGAAAGTTTCATCGCTGTCGGCGATCCGCAATATGACTGGCAATATCCAGATGATGAATGGGACGCGATTTCCCTCAACTACACATCGGGCACCACAGGCAACCCCAAAGGCGTGGTTTATCACCATCGCGGCGCGCACCTTATGGGCTATGGCAATGTCATCGCCGCCAACTTGCCCAAACACCCTGTTTATTTATGGACACTGCCCATGTTCCATTGCAATGGCTGGTGTTTTCCGTGGTCTTTATCAGTACAAGCAGGCACCCATGTATGCCTGCGTTGGGTGCGGCCCAAAGCAATGTTTGACGCTATTGCCGATCATAAAGTCACCCACCTTTGCGGCGCGCCCATTGTGATGTCTACCCTGCTCAACGCCCCAGAAAACGAAAAACGCCCCCTGCCACACACGGTTGAGTTCATCACCGCAGCGGCCCCACCACCCGAAGCGGTTTTGGCAGGCATGGCCGATGCAGGCTTTAACGTCACCCACGTTTACGGCCTGACCGAAAGTTATGGCCCTGCTGTGGTCAACGAGTGGAAAGCTGAATGGAATAACCTGCCCGATGATGAACGCACCACCAAAAAAGCCCGCCAAGGCGTGCGCTATCCAGCCCTGGAAGACCTATGCGTCATGGACCCGCAAACCATGGAGAAAGTGCCAGCTGACGGCGAGACCATGGGCGAAGTCATGTTCAAAGGCAACATTGTCATGAAAGGCTATTTGCGCAACCCACAAGCCAGTGCGCAAGCATTCGAAGGCGGCTGGTTCCATTCAGGCGACTTGGGCGTGATGCACCCTGACGGCTATATCCAACTTAAAGACCGCTCCAAAGACATCATCATCTCAGGCGGCGAAAACATCTCCTCAATCGAGGTTGAAGACACCCTCTACAAACACCCCAAAATCACCGCCGCCGCCGTGGTTGCCCGCCCAGACGACAAATGGGGCGAAACACCATGCGCCTTTGTGGAGTTAAAACCAGGCGAAGACTTAACTGAAGCCGAAGTAATTTCCCACTGCCGCGAACATTTGGCAAATTTCAAGGCTCCTAAAATAGTGGTGTTTGGTGAGCTACCGAAAACATCAACAGGGAAAGTTCAGAAATTTAAGTTGAGGGACATGGCGAAGGGGTTGTGAGGGTGGTTTGATACCGAACCATGGATTGCGGTGTCAAGCACCGCAATGACAGTTTTCTCTTCATATTTGTCATACCGGTGCTTGACACCGGTATCCATACGATGTTGCTGAATACCTCAAAAACCCAACCCCTCACATAAATCATCCCACTGCGGATTACCTTCCACAATCAGCGCTACCTTCCAAGCCCTATTCCATTCCTTCACATTCTTCTCACGTTGAATCGCCACTCGAACATCATCATAGGCTTCATAATAAACCAAACGCTTAACACCATACTTCTTGGTGAAGCCATCAACTAATCCTTCACGGTGTTGATACAACCGCTGCCTCAAGTTTGACGTTACTCCAACATAAAGCGTACCATCCTTTTTGCTGGCTAGAATGTAAAAATAGTATTGTTTCATTGGCATAGTCTGGAGCAATGGATACCAGTGTCAAGCACTGGTATGACAGCCCAGTACTTTGTCGTACCGATGCATGACACCGATATCCATGGTTCCGAACAACCCCTCACCGCTCCTCCAACGCCAACCTAATCCCCAGCGCAATAAACACCGTGCCTAAGCTGCGGTCCATCCACAGGCCAATCTTGGGGTTGCCGCGTAATTTAC
>JAMOMM010000098.1 GCA_027067085.1 Hyphomicrobiales bacterium | reverse complement strand
AACTTTTACCGCGCCAAATGATGTAATGAGCAAAGGCGCTGCAATGCCACAACCGCCAGAACCGCCTATTGGTGGTAAAATTTCACCGCCAATATTGGTTGTCGCCAACACAAGTTTGCAACGGTCTACGGCAGATTTAATTTGGCCCTTGGACCATGAAGTTTTTAATGTCGGACGTAAGTTGCGAGCTGATGCTTGGTTACGTTCGCGCTGTAAGCGATCTAGCACAATATTGACTTCACCGTTGCGTTTGGTCTGAACAACGGGAAGAGGCCGTCCATCTGCAACACGATTTTGGCCGCGATTTTGTAGGGACTGGCCTCGTAGTGGCTTGCGGCGGGGCAATGGTACATACGCAAACCCAAGTGGGTTCGCAACACCTTTTGCCGCCCGCTGCGGTTCGCGCTGTGCTGGTTGCTGGCGCGTTTGAGGCATTGTTCTTTCGATCAAAGAAAGAATACCTGACTTTTTAGTAGGCGCAGGTTTAGTTGGGCCAAGCCGAAACTTTAACGGTGACCGCTTTATTTTTGGACTGTCAAAACGACCACCTTCTGCAAATGCAGGTGTTGAGATCGTTCCCGCCAAAAGTATTATAAACGTCAGTCTTATTGACATTTATCGCCCCGTTCGTCTTTGATACCAATTTGCTGCACTGCAACCTGAAATTTATATAGCAATGTACAGTGCTGTTTCTTGTGACTAAAGTGAGGCAACAGGGTTAATGAACTTTGAATTTACTGAAGAACAAGTCGCTTTTCGCGATATGGCCGCTAATTTCGCCCAAAACGAGATTGCACCACACGCGGCAAAATGGGATAAAGAACGCCATTTTCCCCGCGATGTACTAGAGAACGCTGCGGCGCACGGTATGGCTGGGCTTTACGTCAAAGAAGAATTTGGCGGATCTGGCTTAACGCGTCTTGATGCTGCAATTGTTTTTGAAGAGCTGGCAAAAGCGTGCCCGTCAACGGCCGCTTACATGTCTATTCATAATATGGTTGCATGGATGATTGATTCGTTTGGTGGTGACGAACAGCGCAAAAAGTTTTTACCAGACCTCACATCAATGAAATCTGTGGCGAGTTACTGCTTAACTGAACCAGATGCTGGTTCTGATGCTGCCAGCTTAACGACCAAAGCCACCCTTGATGGCGATTTTTATTATATCAACGGTTCAAAAGCGTTTATTTCTGGCGCAGGCGCTTCGGATATTTATCTGGTGATGGTGCGAACGGGTGGTGCTGGTTCTGGTGGCATTTCATGCATTGCCATTGATAAAGATACTAAAGGCCTTTCGTTTGGCCCACAGGAAAAGAAACTAGGTTGGCATTCTCAACCAACGGCAGCGGTGTTTTTCGAAGACTGCAAGGTGCCAAAACAAAATTTAATTGGCAATGAAGGCGATGGTTTTAAAATTGCAATGGCTGGCCTTGATGGTGGGCGTTTGAACGTTGGTGCGTGTTCTCTTGGTGGCGCACAAGCCTGCCTTGATATGGCAATTGAATACTTAAAAGGGCGGACCCAGTTTGGTAAACCGCTTGCAAGTTTCCAAGCCTTGCAATTTAGGTTGGCTGACATGGCAACCGAGTTAGAGGCGGCGCGGTTGCTTTTGTATAAAGCTGCAGCTTTGGTACAAGTCAAATCACCTGATGCTACGGCCACCGCTGCAATGGCCAAGCGCATGGCAACAGACGTTGGCTTTGATGTGGTTAATCGTGCGCTGCAATTGCATGGCGGGTATGGGTATTTAGAAGACTTTCCGATTGAGCGTTATTTGCGCGATTTACGTGTTCATCAAATCTTAGAAGGCACCAACGAAATTATGCGACTTATAATCGCTCGCGAATTGCTGAAGGACTGAGCTTTGAACAATTTGAACCCAGTGAGCAGCGAAGTTATTTTTGAAGTAAAAGGGTGCGCGGGGTTGATTACGCTTAATCGCCCCAAGGCGCTCAACGCCGTGACTCTGAACATTGTTGAGCAGATGAGTGAGCAGCTCAAAGTTTGGGCAACCGATGCTGCCATCTCTCATGTTATTATTAAAGCGGTGGAGGGCAGGGCGTTTTCCGCTGGCGGTGATATTGTTCAGCTTTATGAGTGGGGCCAAAACCAAGACCCGCGCTTTATGACGTTTTATCACTTAGAGTATCATCTCAATACGCTGATTAAAAACTACCCCAAACCCTATATTGCTCTCATTGACGGTATTGTTATGGGCGGCGGCGTTGGTGTTTCATTTAATGGCTCGCACCGCATTGTTGGCGATAACGTTATGTTCGCCATGCCTGAAACAGGGATAGGCCTATTCCCCGATGTTGGCGGCACATATTTCTTGCCCCGTTGCCCTGGTGCGTTGGGCATGTATTTAGGACTGACAGGTGCGCGACTAAAAGCTGGGGATGTTTTATACGCTGGTTTAGCAACTCACTATGTCCCTTCCAGCCAATTTGCAGAGCTTGAAGCGGTGCTTTGCCAGAACCTAGATATTGAATCGGTTTTGCAACAGTTCCAACAACGCGACGTGCAAACAACACTAGCGGACCAAACCAGTTTAATTGACAATGTTTTTAGTTTGGCGAGCATCGATCAGATTTTTGAACAACTTGAAAAGAATGGTGATGATTGGTCAGTCAAAACTCTCAAAATTTTAAAAACCAAATCACCGACAAGTTTGTTGATTACCTTTCGCCAACTCACACAAGGAAAATCTCTAACCTTTGAGCAGGCAATGGCGTTGGAGTATCGTTTGGTTTCAAGAATCGCTCAAGCGACGGACTTTTTCGAAGGTACGCGCGCCGTTGTTATTGATAAAGACATGTCACCTAAATGGCAGCCAGCTGCGTTAAAAGACATCTCTAAAAGTCAGATAGATGCTTATTTCGCCCCGCTTGAAACAGAACTATGGGATGCTTGAAATAGTTAAGATTGTAAGAGTTTTATTAACCATTACTTCAAGCTTTTTTTGAATTTGAGGCCCTGTTAACATCCTGCGCGCAGAATATATCCATTATTTTATAGTCTGTATATTTGCGTAAACGGGATTTGTTATGAAAAAACTAAAGGGTCTAGTTGTGTCATTGCCATTGTTGGTCGTGCCGCTTGGTTTGATGATGAGTGGTGCAGCAAAAGCTGAAACCATAAATGTTGGTCCATCAGGGGCCGTTAAGCTGCTTTCACAAAGTGCTTCAGTGAATGGTAAATGTAACTACCTTTCAGCTTCAAATCACAATGAATTAAACAGCTATTTGGCTAAAGCAGAAATTGCCGCCGCTTCTATGGATGGCACACAAGAAGCGCGAAGTGCTCGCAAACAGGGCGCTCGCCTTGGTAAGCAAATGGCTTGCAGCGCAGATAGCAAAGAATTAGTCGTCGCAACTTTAGATGCAGCGCGCCGTGCAATGCGCGCCGCTTTGGCTCAAAAAGGTTCACAAACGAGAAAAGTAGCGCGCAGACCTGCGCCCTATGTGGAAAAGAAAGTCAGAATTGATCCATTACTTCCACGTGCAACAATTGTTGTTAAACGCGGGAGTTTAACGCGCTATCGTAAAGTCACAGCAGCATATTATTTAGAACGACGTTGCCAACATCTTTCGCGTACTAATGCAGTGAGATTCTGGAAGCGCATTGTTTCACGCCATAACGCGGTTCTATCAAAGTATTCAACGGCCCAAGTGGCAAAAGCTAAACGTGATGCAGAACGTGCTGCAAATGCACAAGGTGCATGTGGGGCCAGAACGGCGCAAATCGTTCGTGCAGGATACGCTGGATAATAAAAAGATTGGATACCTGTATCCATGTAGACGAAAAACCGCAGCGCGGGAGGGCGCTGCGGTTTTTTTATGTCCAATTTTACGACGCAATGTCTCTTTTTATGTGGTCAACACCAGTTAGGTCTGCTTAATTTAACGAAATTATATGACCCTCAAGGAGATTCCCTCAAATGGCAAACATCGGATTTATCGGACTAGGAAACATGGGTGGCCCCATGGCGGCGAACCTGGTTAAAGCTGGCCACAATGTATGTGGCTTTGATTTGGTTCAAGAAAATGTAGCAACGTTCATTGCAGCGGGCGGAAAAAGCGCAGCATCTGTTGGTGAAGCAACACGTGATGTCGATGTTGTTATTTCTATGTTGCCAGCAGGCCGTCATGTTTCAACTGTCTATGAAGCAACCGATGGAGTTTTTGAAAGCGCACCAAAAGGCGCTCTTCTTATTGATTGCTCTACTATTGATGTCACCACATCACGCAGATTAGCAAGTGTTGCAGCGCAAAAAGGTTTTGAAATGCTCGATGCGCCTGTTTCTGGCGGCATCATGGGCGCGCAAGGTGCAACACTGACTTTTATGACAGGTGCAACAGATGAAGGGTTTGCCCGTGCAAAACCTTTTCTAGAGCAAATGGGCAAGAACATCATTCATGCTGGCGGGGTTGGCAACGGGCAGGCGGCCAAGGTTTGTAACAACATGTTGCTAGGTATTTCCATGATCGGCGTTTGCGAGGCCTTTAACCTTGCCGATGAACTTGGGCTTGATCGTCAAAAGCTTTTTGACATTTCCTCAACCGCTTCTGGTCAATGTTGGTCTTTAAATACATATTGCCCAGTGCCTGGCCCTGTACCGACATCTCCTGCAAACAATGACTATAAAGCTGGTTTTAGCGTTGCGATGATGTTGAAAGATCTTAAACTTTCGCAAGATGCTGCCAACGGTGTGGGTTTGTCTACACCACTGGGTGCAAACGCCACTGCGCTATATGAAGCCTTTGCAGATGAGGGAAACAGCGATGTAGATTTCTCTGGAATCATCAAAAACTTAAGAAAATCAGATAGTTAAAGTTTTAATTAACCGATTAAGTTTGAGGTAACCAAGAGTCAGGTTTGTGTGCATTTAGCGAAAAGTTACGACAAATTTACCTTATCATTTGAGATGATTTTAATAGATTTCGCTTAGGTTGGTCTCATCGAAGGACGGAAATATAATAAAAAACTCTTCCGCCTTCACCAACAAGGGCAGGTGTTAAAATGCAAAATGAAATGATCGGTGTGGCAATTGATAACGCACCAAAAAAACAATCTGAAGGTGATATTAAGCCTCAGTACTTAGAAGCACTAACGCTGATTGAACGACTTCATCGTCGTCTTTTAGATGTTATTAAAGATGAATTCGACCGCGCAGGCGAATCAGAAGTCAATTCAGTACAGGCATTGCTCCTGTTCAACATTGGCGATGATGAATTAACTGCAGGCGAGCTTAAAACACGTGGGTTCTACCACGGCTCAAATGTTTCTTATAACTTAAAGAAACTTGTTGATGCTGGTTTGGTCGCTCATGAGCGTTCAACGACTGACCGTCGTTCAGTGCGCGTAAAATTAACAACTCGTGGCCAAGAAATTCGCGGCCGCGTGAACAAGCTTTATGATCGCCAAATGGAATCAATTCAAGACCTTGCAGGTTTTGATGCAGCTGAACTTGAGCGTATCAATTCTGCTTTGACTCGTCTTGAACGGTTCTGGACAGATCAAATTTTATATCGTCTATAATCAGTCGATAAAATTTAATGCCTTAACCCGCTTTCATTTGAGAGCGGGTTTTTTCTTGTTCACGATATGGTGATGTCACTTTCTGGTCTAAAACCTATGGCAATGGATAGATGTTTTGATATATAAGGCACCATATAATTTGTTTTCCAAGCAAAGACTTCTCGTAAATTGTTGAATCAATTTATGAATTTGAAAGGCGACCCTAAATGCAAAATCGGCGAAACATAGTAAAAAGCTTACTTGCTAGCTTTGGCGCAACCGCTTTGACGTCAATTCCCGCCGTGGCACAAAGTGTGGGGAATTGGAACCAAGGGGGTCGCCAAAGCAGTAATTACGCATCGACTAAAACCGAAGTCATCAAAGATTTTGGCGTGTCACCGATGATTACCCCCAATAGTGTCAGGAATATTCAAAACGCCATTGCCCGATATGAAATTATTGTGGCGCGCGGTGGGTGGCCACACTTACCTGCCAGCCGTATTCTGGTACGTGGCACCAAGAAGAAAATCGTTCGCACCCTTAAACAACGCCTAGCTGCAGAAGGCTACATTCCTGTTGATTATCCAAAATTAGCAAGTAAAAAGTTTGATCGGGTAACAGAAATTGCTTTGGTGAAGTTTCAAAAAGCAATGGGACTACATGCTTTTGGCCGGTTAGATAAAGATACTCGTAAAGCGTTGAACGTGCCTGCAAAACAGCGCCTTGCAACGTTGCGGGCAAATTTGCCGCGCGTTAAAGTTGCTGTTAAAAAGCTGTCTGACCGCTACATCATCGTTAACATTCCTGCCACCCAGTTAGATGCGGTTGAATTTGGCGTACTTTATTCACGCCATAACGTGATCGCTGGTCTGGCTTCACGGCCATCGCCAATTTTGCAAAGCAGGGTGAGCGAGCTAAACTTCAATCCATACTGGAATGCGCCAGTTTCAATTGTTCGTAGAGACATTCTGCCTAAGATGCAAAAAGGGTTAGCCATTCTCAAACAACTAAACATCAAAATTTTTGATGGCTACGGCGGGCCAGAAGTTGACCCCAAAACTGTTGATTGGTCAAAAGCTGATCCAAAACGCTATCACTTCCGCCAACAACCGGGCAAAGGCAATGCTATGGCCTCGGTAAAAATTAACTTTGCCAACAAATACGCCGTTTATATGCACGACACGCCAACAAAGCAGTTGTTCACATCGGGCCAGCGTTATTTTAGCTCTGGTTGTGTCCGTATTGATAAGGTCCACTTATTGACTTCATGGTTGCTTAAAAACCAAGAAGACTGGAACCGTGACAAAATTAACGGTGTGGTGAAGTCTGGCGAACGTCTTGATGTTAAAGTGAAAAATTCAACACAAGTGCGTTTTGTTTATCTGACAGGCTGGGCAACGGATGATGGCATCGTACATTTCCGCAAAGACATTTATAAACTTGATGGAACAGGCTTTGTAACTGGCCAACCGCGCGCCTTGCCTTCGTAAGGCAACATTACAATGCGTTAATCAATGGTGTTTTTTAAGGTATCATGAACTGCGACCCTTAAGAACTTGTCTTAAATCAAGTTCTTTCATATGCTAAACTGCATATAAACGGTTAGTAATCATAAGTTGGCGTTGTTTCAGTCATAATAAGGGCGTATCCATGTATCAGGACATCTTCTCATCTGCTATTGCCGCTGTTCGTGAAGAAGGGCGCTATCGTGAGTTTGCCGATTTAAAGCGAATTACTGGAAGATTTCCTCGAGCCACTTGGTATGGACCTAACGGCCTTAAAGAGGTGACAGTTTGGTGTTCAAACGATTATCTTGGCATGGGCCAACACAAAGACGTTTTAGGCGCGATGCACACAGCCCTTGATGAAACTGGAGCAGGCGCTGGTGGCACCCGTAACATCGCTGGCACAAACCATTATCACGTTGAGTTGGAAAAAGAATTAGCCGACCTGCACGGTAAAGAAGCTGGCTTGTTGTTTAATTCTGGTTACATGTCTAATCAAGCAACCTTATCAACTCTAGCGCTGTTGCTACCTGATTGCGTGGTGTTTTCAGACGCGCTCAATCATTCCTCTATGATTGAAGGTATCAAAGCTGGGCGTTCTGACAAAGTCATTTGGCAGCATAATGATATTGTTGATCTTGAAGAAAAGCTCAAAAAGGTCGACATCAACCGTCCAAAAATCATTGCTTTTGAATCTGTCTATTCAATGGACGGAGACATTGCGCCAATCGCTGAAATTTGCGCGCTAGCCCGTAAATACAACGCTATGACCTATCTTGATGAAGTTCATGCTGTTGGCATGTATGGCCCGCGCGGTGGTGGCATTACAGACCGCGATGGCGTTGCCGATCAGGTTGATATTATCGAAGGCACATTGGCCAAAGCATTTGGCGTTATGGGTGGCTATATTACCGCATCAGCTGAAATTGTTGATTGCATCCGCTCTTATGCTTCAGGATTTATTTTCTCGACATCATTGGCCCCTGTTTTAGCCGCTGGTGCGCTGGCAAGTGTTCGTCACCTTAAAGCAAGTGGAGAAGAGCGCCGTTTGCAGCAATTGCATGCTAAGCTTTTAAAGGAAAAACTGGCCGAGCGCGGTTTGCCTGTTGTTCATAGTGTTAGCCACATTGTGCCCGTCATGGTGTGCGATCCTGTGATTTGTAAATCGCTAACCGATGAATTGATGGAAAAGTACGATATTTACGTTCAACCCATCAATTATCCAACCGTACCACGCGGGGCAGAGCGCCTTCGTTTGACCCCAACACCTATGCATGGGCCAGACGAAATTGACCGTATTACCAGCGCGCTTGATGAATTGTGGACAGCTTTTGGACTCAAACGCGACAAAGCAGCATAATTCACCTTTTTGTTAAGTTTACTTCATATTTCCCCTAGCGCTGGTTGCGTAAACTAGCTAGCTTAGAGAAAATTTCTGGGGGATATGATGAGAAGAACTATTTTGCGCCTTGTTTTAACAGGGTTTGCCATGTGTAGCTTCGCTATTGTTTCGACAATGAATGCGAGCGCTAAAGGTCGGTATTCAACCACATATAAATATTACAGTGTATCTGGCTCAAGTGCGGCATCTATTCATAGAAACACCCATGTTCCAACAGGATTTTTTAGCTCCGAGCGTTCATACGCTAAGATCATTATGAAGCCAAAAATCGTCGCGCAAATGAAAAAGCATGGAAAATATTGCCGATTTAATCGTTTGAACATTGGTGCTCACTTCACAATTCGTTTGCCAAAATTATCCCGTGGGGCAGGCGGCAACAAAAATTTGAGACGTAAATTTTCAAGTTTTGTTGCCTTTGCAAAACGTCACGAGCAAACCCACCGTAGCATTTGGGTTAAATGCTTATCTCGTTCAGAGCGTAAAATTCGCGCCTTGCGTAAGACAAGCTGCCGTTCATTGGATATAGCTGGCGCAAAAATTATCGAACGTGAATTGGCCATCTGCGCGCGCAACAATAACCGTTTTGATAAAGCCGAAGCGCGCCGCGTTGTACGCCAACCACTCGTTCGTGCCGCCATCAAACAAGTCAAAACCTCACGCCGCCGCACAGTCTCCAAGCGCCGTACAACAAGGTCAAGAACACGTACTAACTTTAACTAATCTGTCTTGTTTGCGTTTAATGTCTTGATTTGCCCGTTATTGTCGCTTTGTCTGGTTGATATTTTTGCTCAACCAGACTATTTAGGCGGTCTCAAATAACGCTGCAATTCAGCTTTCATTTTTAGATAGACGCAAGGACAAACTATGACCGATCAATCTTCTGGTAGTGCGCAAAGCTTGTATCCAAACTTTTTTACGGGCGATCTTGCCAATACTGATCCTGAAATTCAGGCCACAATTGACGCTGAACTTAAACGTCAGCAAGACGAAATTGAACTGATCGCGTCTGAAAACATCGTCTCAAAAGCTGTGATGCAGGCGCAAGGCTCTGTCCTGACCAATAAATATGCTGAAGGTTATCCAGGCCGTCGTTATTATGGCGGTTGTCAGCATGTTGATGTCACTGAACAATTGGCCATTGATCGTGCCAAGCAAATGTTTGATTGCTCATATGCCAATGTTCAACCAAATTCTGGCTCACAAGCCAACCAAGCCGTGTTTTTTGCGCTGATTAAACCGGGCGATACCTTTATGGGTCTAAATCTTGCTGCTGGTGGTCACCTAACGCACGGTATGGCGCTCAATCAGTCTGGTAAATGGTTTAACGCTGTTCCTTATAATGTCGATCGCAAAACCCACACGATTGATTATGGTGAAATGGCTGAATTGGCCCTTGAGCATAAACCAAAACTCATCATCGGCGGTGGCTCGGCCTATCCGCGTTTCTTTGATTTTGAGAAAATGCGTGAAGTTGCTGATTCTGTCGGTGCATACTTCATGGTTGATATGGCCCACTTTGCAGGCCTTGTCGCTGGTGGCCAACACCCAAACCCACTAGATTTTGCTGACGTTGCAACGACCACCACGCACAAAACTTTACGCGGTCCACGCGGTGGTATGATTGTTTCGCGCAACGATGACTTGGGCAAAAAATTCAACTCAGCTATCTTTCCTGGCATTCAAGGCGGCCCACTTGAGCATGTGATTGCGGGTAAAGCTGTTGCGTTCGGTGAAGCGCTTCGTCCTGAATTTAAAGAATATGCCAAAAATGTTGTCGCCAACGCTAAGAAATTGGCTAAAACGCTACAAGACGGCGGCTTAGACATCGTTTCTGGTGGCACAGACACGCACGTGTTGTTGGTTGACCTGCGCCCTAAAGGCCTTACGGGCAAGGCGGCAGAAGCTGCCATGGGTCGTGCTTATTTAACGTGTAACAAAAACGGTATTCCGTTTGATCCTGAAAAGCCAATGGTTACATCTGGCATTCGTTTGGGTTCACCAGCTGGCACATCACGCGGTTTTGGCTTAGATGAATTTCAAAAAATTGGTGAACTGATAACTGAAGTGCTTGATGGGCTTGCAAAAAATGGGCAAGAGGGCAATGGTGAGGTTGAACAAGCGGTCAAAGCCAAAGTGCTCGAGCTGACAGCCCGTTTTCCGATCTACAAGTAACCAACATTAAAAGGCAAAAACATGCGCTGCCCATATTGCTCAAACAATGAAAGTCAGGTGAAAGACAGTCGCCCGACCGAAGATTTTGCGGCAATTCGTCGGCGGCGTTATTGCCCCGATTGCGGTGGACGTTTCACCACGTTTGAGCGGGTGCAATTGCGCGAGTTGATTGTGATTAAAAGCGCTGGCCGCAAGGTCCCGTTTGATCGCGATAAGTTGATGCGCTCTGTGCAAGTGGCATTACGCAAACGTCCCGTTGAATCAGAACGTATCGAGCGCATGGTTTCTGGCATTGTCCGTCAGCTTGAAAGCGCAGGCGAACCAGAGGTTGAATCCAATCAAATCGGAAAACTGGTTATGGACGGTCTATTGGTGCTGGATGATGTGGCCTATGTGCGCTTTGCCTCAGTGTATAAAAATTTCCGCGAAGCTAAAGATTTTGAAGAGCTAATCGGCAAATTGTCAGATGACGAGTGATCCAAAATTACCACTGGGGCAAGATGAAGTTTGGATGGACAAAGCCTTGCGCGTGGCTGAACGAGGGCAAGGAACAACGGCAGAAAACCCATGCGTTGGCTGCGTTATCGTTTCACCTGATAATCGTTTAATCGCTGCCGCACACACAGCAAAAGGCGGTCGGCCCCATGCTGAACAGCAAGCTTTGCTGATGGCAGGGAGTGATGCACATGGGGCAACGGCCTATGTAACGCTTGAACCATGTTCTCATCTTGGAAAAACCCCACCATGCGCGAGAGCGTTGGTTGCGACTGGCATAAAACGTGTTGTTATTGCAGCCCTTGATCGTGATGAGCGGGTAAGCGGCAAGGGCGCGCAAATGCTACGCGATGCAGGCGTTGAAGTGGTTGAAGGTGTCTTAAAAAATCAAGCCGAATATCAATTGCGCGGGTTTTTGCACCGTATGAAAACAGGCCGCCCGTTCGTCATGCTCAAAATGGCGATGTCGCAAGATGAAAAAATCGCAGCAGCGGTCGGCCAAGAAACCCCCATCACAGGTCCATTGTTTAAACAGCGTGTTCATTTGTTGCGTGCGAAAGCTGACGCTGTTTTAGTTGGTGCCGGGACCTATAGAACCGACAACCCGTCATTAACATGCCGCTTATCTGGTATGGAAAACCGCTCGCCAACGCGAGTGATTATGGGTGGTAAAGATTTAAAGCTACAACAAAACGACATTCATTTTGCTGGCGCTATCGATCTTAACATTATGCTTGAATCCCTTGGTACAACGGGTATCAACTTGTTGCTCGTTGAAGGTGGGGCCAAAATCGCTCGCAGTTTCATTGAAGCAGATTTGGTCGATGAAGCCATTATTGCAACAGCACCAACAACCATCGGTAAGCAAGGCGTTAGCGCCTTTGCAGGGCTACCCGTGTCACATATTGCCGCTAGCGATAAATTTATCTGTCAATCAACAGAACAAATCGGTCAAGATGTGGTAAAGCACTATCTGCGTGACCGATCTGTCCACTGATTGGTTGAAATGCTCGGCTAAAATGTTCAGCTTAACTCGGAAAAACTTACATGTTCACTGGCATCATTACAGATATTGGCGAAATCATCAAAATCACTCAAAAGGGCGATACCCGTTTTGATATTGCCTGTGCCTATGACCTTGATGGTATAGACATCGGCGCATCAATCTCGTGCGCGGGGGCGTGCATGACGGTGATTGAAAAGGCAAGCGAACCGCAAAACTGCTTCGCGGTCGAAGTCTCAGCTGAATCTCTTTCCAAAACTATTTTGGGCTCATGGCAACAAGGCACAAAAATCAATTTAGAACGGGCTCTGTGCGCTGGCCAAGAGCTTGGTGGGCATATTGTTTCTGGCCATGTGGATGGTGTCGGCACTATTGTCAGCATCGAACCAGAAGGCGACTCGCAGCGCTTTGTTTTTGAAATACCTAACGACATTGCCCGTTTCATCGCGCCCAAAGGTTCTGTAACCCTCAATGGCACGTCTTTCACCGTTAATGAGGTGAAAGACAACGTCTCTGGCACGAGTGTCTTTGGTGTAAACATTATTCCGCACACGCAAAAAGTAACCACGTGGGGCGATGTGAACGTGGGTGACAAAATAAACGTTGAAATTGACATGCTGGCGCGCTACGTCGCCCGTCTGGCAGAGTTTGAGAAAGAAAATTAATGCATATTCTTATTGTCGAAGCAGATTACTATAAAGATCTGCAAGCTGAGTTGATTAAGGGTGCAACGGCGGCGATTGAAGCGGCAGGCGGCACGTATGAAGTGGTCAGTGTTCCAGGCGCTCTGGAGATTCCAGGGGCCATTGCCATGGCAGCTCAAGCTCAAAATACAGATATGTCTAATAGGTATGACGGCTATGTCGCTTTAGGGGTCGTCATTCGTGGTGAAACAACTCATTATGAGATTGTCTCAGAAGAATCTGCCCGTGCAATTATGAATTTAACCACTGTTGATAAATTGTGTATCGGCAATGGTATTCAAACGGTAGAGAATGGCGACCAAGCATGGGCGCGTTGTAAAGTTGCCGACAAAAACAAAGGCGGTGGTGCTGGTCAAGCAGCCATTGCCATGATTGAATTAAAAGCAAAATTATCTAGTTAAATTTTTGAGTGTCCAAAACCATGTCTGAACAAGAAAAAAGCAAAACAAAAAAGAGACCCGCGCGCGCTGTGGCCCGATCTTCGGCCCGCCTTGGCGCTGTTCAGGCATTGTACCAGATGGAACTATCTGGTCGCGGCTTAAATGATGTTTTAGCTGAATACAATTCGCGACGCTTAGGTGAAACTTTTGACGATGGGGAATGTGGCGATGCAGACGTTCCATTTCTAAAAGATATTCTCGAAGGGGTTTTGCGCGAGCAATTAACGCTGGACAAAAAACTAAATGAGTTTTTGTCTGACAATTGGAAGTTGCCAAAGCTTGATGCAACCATGCGCGCTATTTTTCGGGCCGCGGCGTTTGAGCTTCAGTTTAAAAAGGACGTGCCACCTCCTGTGACAATTACCGAGTATGTGGATGTGACCAAAGCATTTTTTGAACGTGAAGAAGCCCGCTTTGTAAATGGTGTGCTTGACCGTTATGCCAGATGGGCCAGAGCCGAAGCTTTCAAAACGGCAAAATCTGGCGACGGACAAGCCAAATAGAAAAACAAAAACGCCTAATAGAAACGAAATAAAATGACGACCCAGCCCCTCGAACAGTCCTATTTAAATGATAAAGTAGCTCGTCGTAACGCCCTTATTTTAGCCATCGCGATGACGCTTTCGTCATGTTCATCAATTATTGTTTTCTCAACGGCTGGTATTGTTGGCACGATGCTTTCGCCAATTCCAACGTTGATTACATTGCCAATTTCAGCATTCGTTGTGGGCACCGCATTAGCAACAATCCCAGCGTCATTATTGATGGGGAAAGTTGGCCGAAAACCAGGCTTTATGATCGGAACTGGCTTTGCGTTTTGCGGCGGCATGCTCTCGACATACGCCTTGTTTGAGCAAAGCTTTGTCCTGTTTTGTTTTGGCACCATGTTGCTTGGCTCTTACATGGCGTTCACGCAATACTATCGATTTGCAGCCGCTGATCGTGCGACCGAAAACTTTAAAGGTAAAGCAATTTCATGGGTGATGATTGGTGGTATTGGTGGGGCAGTTTTCGGCACCCAAATTGTTAGCTATTCTAAAAGCTTCTTTGACCCTGTGCTTTTCGCAGGGGCCTTTTTAGCCGCTGCTGTGCTGGCTCTTTTAGCTTTCGCTTTGATTTCGTTAATCGATATTCCATTGGTAAAGGTGGGGGAAGACAAACGCAAAGCCCGCCCGATGAAGGAAATTTTGAAAAATCCACGTCTGCGAGTGGCTGTGATTGCTGGCATGGTTTCTTATGGTGTAATGAACCTGTTAATGACCGCCACACCCATCGCAATGGTGGCGTGTGGGTTTAGTGTGGATGATTCCTTAGGTGTCATTCAATGGCACGTACTTGCCATGTATGTACCAAGCTTTTTCACAGGTCACTTAATCGCTCGGTTTGGAGTTGAACGCATTATTTTTGCAGGGTTGTTCATGCTTGTAACAGCAGCGGTTATTGGTTTGATGGGTATTACCATCGTCAATTTTTATGCGGGGCTTATTATGCTCGGCTTGGGCTGGAACTTTGGCTTTATCGGCGCAACAACAATGGTCACACAGTGTTATGAACCATCTGAAAAAAGCAAAGTGCAAGCGTTTAATGACTTTGCCGTTTTTGGCACCGTGTTTGTAGCATCGTTGAGTTCTGGTCAGTTGTTCGCAGGGATCGGTTGGAATGCGGTTAACATCGCTTTGTTCCCAATGGTTGCGATCGCAGCAGTGGCAATGATTTGGCTTAGCATGCACACCAAACGGCAAAACGCCGTTTGAGTGCTTCGCAAAGTTTTATTTTGAACCAGGTAATTTGCCACCGATATTCGAGAACAGTTGCTTCAAAATCGTCAACTCACGCCCACGTGTTGGGGTTTTGCGAGAGCTGATGTTGATGACCTGACCGTCTTGCAAGCTATATTGAGCAAAGCTTTGTACTTGCTCTAATTCATCAAAGCGTATCGCAAAAATCTGACGTTCGGTTTCTTTGGGGTCCATAAACCCTTGTGTTTCAATTTTACTGGAAATGTAATAATAGCTATCGCCAGAGTAATTGATCGTTGCCGTTGTCGAGGGAGAACCTAAAAGAGCTTGAACTTCTGTTTTGCTCATACCTGGGCTAATTTTCTGCAAATCACCTGCGCGTGGTAAGTATCCACGATGATCGATCTGGGGTGTACAAGCAGAAATAGCACTTGCTGCAAGTGCGCAAATAAACAAACGACGAGAGGTTGATGTTGCTGAATTTGATGACATGATTTATGCAGTAGACTTTCCAAAGGGCTTTTTAAAGGTTTGTTTGACAGAAAAATGCGTGTCAGGCAAAAAAATAGCAATGATTTTTAAAAAAATATTTTCAAAATTGGGCACAATGCCTCCGCAAAGAGCGGTGTACTCGGTGATTGTGGCTAAGGCGCGGCAACCATGGTTATACACCACAGCAGGGGTTAGTGACACTGTAACAGGTCGGTTTGACATGATTACGCTCCATTGTTTCCTCGTGTTGGAACGATTGCGCGATCAAGGAGACGATGCCAGCACATTTGGCCAATTGCTTTTTGATGAGGCATTCATGGATATGGATCACTCATTGCGCGAAATGGGTGTGGGAGATTTGTCCGTAGGCAAAAAGGTCCGAAAAATGTCTGAAGTGTTTTACGGTGCTTGCAAAGGCTACCGAGATGCGATGGCCGTTGACAGTGATGATGTTCCTCACGAACTTTCAGGTGCGCTGCGACGAAATGTTTTGGGCAAAGATGCAAGTGATGAAGCTGTAAAAGCTTTGATGAAATATACGCTCAAAACAAATAACCAACTTTTCGCTTATTCTGTGAAAGATATTTTAGCAGGAAAGCTAGAGTTGCCCGATATTACTGAAGATATTACCGAAGAAGTTTCATAAGGGGACTAAGCAATGAGTAGTTCAAAAAAGTTTCAAGATATTGTATTTGCGCGCCCGTTCGCCGTTGAACGAATTAAATCCAA
>JAMOMM010000097.1 GCA_027067085.1 Hyphomicrobiales bacterium | reverse complement strand
GATAAGGTTGGGTAAAGGTTGTGCCCCAACCCTTGCGGCATATAGGCAATTTGCGCGCAAACATTTTCGCGATGGCTCTTATCAGACATATCCCCATTAAGAACGTTGACTTGACCTGATTGTATTTTGCGCACACCCGCTACCAAGCCCAAAAGTGTGGATTTACCGACACCATCAGGTCCAATTAGGCCAACCATCTCACCGCGTGGAATATTGACTGAAATATCATCAAGAGCAATTGTTTTACGGTATTGATGTGTAACCAACTTTAGTTCAGCAATGGAATTTTGAGTATCAGTCATCGGTCGGTCTTTGAACTTCAGGTAATTTGACCTTCAGGTTTTCGGGCCATTTAGCTGTTGGGGAAAGTTTCACATACCCAACCCCAGTAATACCTGCTTTCACACGTTTGGCATATTTTTTGAGAACCTCAGGTGGCAAACGCAGCTTTACTTTAAACATCAGTTTTTCGCGCTCACTTGCCGTTTCAACATACTTAGGGGTAAATTGAGCATCTGAAGCAACAAACGAAACATTTGCGGGTACGACATATTGTGAGGCAGCATCAGGAATAACGCGAGCCTGTGCCCCAATTTCCAGTTTTCCTGCCTCCTGAGTTGGCAGAAAAATTGTCATATAAACATCGCTCAGATCCAAAATAGTGACTATTTTTCCACCTGCCCCAACAATTTCTCCAGGTTGTGCAAGACGATATTGCACACGCCCACCAACTGGTGTTGTTAAAGTGTAGTCCTTTAAAGTTTCTTCTAATCTTGATACGCGCGCAACGGCGGCTTTTATGCCAGCTTTTGCTCGTTTTATACCAGCCTGTGCAGACATTACAGAAGCTTGCGCAGTCAGGCGAACTGAATTTCTTTGGTCAACTTTTTCAAGTGTTGTATAGCCCTTTTTTCCGAGAATTCGAGAGCGTTCATACTCTTGCTCGGCCAATGTTAGCTCACTTTTTCTTTGAGACAATAAAGCAACGGCCTGATCGAGCTGTTGTTCAGCTTCTTCAGTAGCCGCGCGTGCTTCAACCAACTGAGCCTCTATGTCAGCAGAATCCATACGCGCCAAAACTTGACCTGCTTTTACAACATCACCTTCATCAACCAACACATGCTTGACGCGCCCAGCAAATTTGGTTGCGATGTCTGTACGTTCAGCTTCAAGCCGCCCGTTCGAGCTTGCAAAACCTGGAGGTAATCCCGCAGGTTTTAATTGCAGCCATGCAAAATACCCGCCTCCGCCAATGGTGATTGCTACGATCAATAACAGTCCAGTTTTCCAACGCATGATTTGTCTTTCCCAGTTTAATTTTTCTTGTTTGAAACAAAATTTTCAAACGACTATGGCTTTTGGAAAATTGTGAATATCTTTTAAAATTCCACGCTTCCTAGTTTTAACAACATACCAGTTTAACACTTTTCTTGATGTTAATCTTGAAATACCTTGACTGATATATAAGTTAGTTAGTAATAACTAACAAGACCTTTTGAGTATATATGTAAATTACGATCAAAAATATTTTTTTGAACTCAATGGCCCATTGTATAATGGCACATAAATGTGCCCCGAAAAAATAAGGAGTCAACAAATGCAGTCACCTCAACAATTAAAACCATCCTGGATTAATTTTGTTGCGTTAATCGCCTTTGTTTTTGGTGGAATGACGTTGTTTTCGGGAGGTTCAGTTTTATTCATTGATGGGCAAGCACGTGTGAATGCGGGTAATTATGTTCCATTTATTTTGTGGTTTAATTTTATCGCTGGCTTTTTTTACATTGCGGCCAGTATCGGCATTTTTACCTGGCAAAGATGGGGATTAACCCTTTCTAGATTTATATTCATTGCAACCGTCATCGCTTTTATTGCTCTTGCTGGTCATATTATTACAGGTGGAAATTTTGAAACGCGGACAGTTGTTGCAATGGTTTTGAGAAGCTCTGTCTGGCTAGTCATTACTCTTGTGGTTGGTAGAGCATGGAAAAATTACAAGCGTAAAGAATAAATATGTCTGTGCATATTTTTAGTTCAAGAGTGATTATGCCAAGTTAATAAGGAGCCTAAATGAACGAGCGCAAAAGAAAAAGTGCAACTGAGCGGAAAGAAGAAATCATTGATGCCACTTTGCGCCTTGCGGGAGAAATTGGACCTGACAGATTAACAACTGAAGATTTAGCTCGAGAAGTTGGCATATCTCAACCAGGTATATTTCGCCACTTTCCAACCAAAGGTGCCATTTGGGAAGCTGTTGGTCGTCATATTGGTAAACTGCTAAAGACCAAAATGGCTTTAACCCAAAGCCGAAAAAATATGCCGATTGATAATCTAAAGAAGTTCGTTATCGGGCATCTGGCTTTCATCGAAAAAACACCCGCAATTCCGGCCATTTTATTTTCACGTGAACTACATGCAGAAAATGAGCATTTACGAGCTTTCTTTGCCAGCCTGATTGCCAGTCGCCATAAACATTTTTCAGAACTCATTCAGGCAGAAGTTACGGTCGGCCAGTTTAAAAAAACTCTAAACAGTGACGATGCAGCGTATGTGATTTTGGCACTTATTCAAGGCCTTGCAATGCGTTGGTCACTCAACAACCGCAACTTTAATTTACCCAAAGAGGGCGCGCGTTTGCTTGATTTACAACTTGAAGGATTTATGGCCAATGGAGAACCAAATGACTAATCAAGAAGAACGTGCCAACCGTATAAAAAAATTGATGGAAAGCCCAACTTATCGCCTTGCTACCGATGACCCTGACTTTCTTGAACACAATGATTTGCGCGGTAACCGCCTGCAACTTGAATATCTCAAACCAGAATGGACAATGCGCAAGCAAGGTATAAGGTCAACTGTCATTGTATTTGGCAGCGCCCGCTTATTATCTCATGAACAGCTTGAAGAAGCATTTTCACAATTGGATGAACAACTCAAACAAAAACCAGATGATAAAGACCTTTTGTTAAAATATAGACAGCTGGAAAAACGAAAAAAGTATGTGAAATATTATGACGAGGCACGAAAGTTTGCGGCAATTGTTTCAAAACGTTTTCAAGATGAATGTCGCTATGACTTTGTTGTCGTAACTGGCGGCGGTCCAGGAATAATGGAGGCGGCTAATCGCGGAGCTGATGATGTCGGTGCGCGCTCAATCGGCCTGAATATAGATTTGCCTCGTGAACAAACGCCCAACCCCTTTATTTCACCGCAACTTTGTTTCCAGTTCCGTTATTTTGCTTTGCGTAAGATGCATTTTCTGATGCGGGCAAAAGCTCTTCTGGCGTTCCCTGGCGGGTTTGGTACTTTTGACGAATTGTTCGAGGTTTTAACCCTTATTCAAACCCAAAAAGTGCCGCCATTACCGATTGTTTTAATGGGTGTGGAATATTGGTCAAAAGCTGTAAGTTTTGAATTCTTGGCGCAGGAGGGGTTTATCAGCGAGGACGATATCAACCTGTTTAAGATCACCGATTCAGCCGAACAAGCGGTTGAATTCATCAATGATTTTTACCATGGCATTCCACCTATATAGGCAAAACCACATTCCCGATCCACCCCTTCATAATTTACCACGGAGTAAAGAAAATGACGATACATTCAGAATTTAA
>JAMOMM010000096.1 GCA_027067085.1 Hyphomicrobiales bacterium | reverse complement strand
TTCATATGATATGGGAAAACTATATCAGACCGTTCGCGAATCAACCCTTTTTAAAGGCGTTTCAGTGGTTATTTCAAATCGCCCATGTGTTCTCGATCCAATGAAAATCAGAGGCAAACCAGTTGAGGTGCGCACCGACAAATGCACTGCTTGTCAGTCGTGTATGAACCTTGGTTGCCCTGCAATCACGTGGGATGAGGAAATGTATGACGGGCATCACAAGGTGCAAATTGATCCAACCAAGTGCATCGGCTGTTCTATCTGCACACAAGTTTGCCCCGTTGATGGCATTCGCCCGGTGGTAAGCTAAACCATGACAACAACAGATAGAAAAATTACCAACGTGCTTATTGTTGGCGTTGGCGGCCAAGGTGTCATTATGGTTTCCAAGGTGCTGGCGCTTTTGTGTCAACGCCAAGGCTTTGAAGTCAAACAATCAGAAGTGCACGGCATGGCCAAACGAGGCGGTGCTGTTTTCAGTCACGTGCGCTTTGGCAGCGCCGTTCATTCACCTACAATTCCTGAAGGTGAAGCTGACGTTCTTGTGGCGCTTGAATGGGCTGAAGGCATGCGTTGGCTAGAACAGCTTAACCCAGAAACAGGTACATTTATTTCAGATACCCACAAAATTGTTCCCCCGTTTGCATGTCGCAATCGCAGCGAAAACCAAGCGGAAGTTTATTCGCGTGAAACCCCTGCGGAAATTATCGGCAAAGTTGCCCAAGGCTATGCACTTGATGCATCGGGTATAGCAACAGAACTTGGAAACGAGCGCGTTGCCAATACTATTTTGCTTGGTATTTTATCGACAGTTTTTGATTTTGATGAAGACACATGGACAAATATTATCGCAAAATTTGTCCCTAAACACTCCATTGACCTAAACAAGACAGCCTTTCTCACAGGTCGAAACTGGGTAAAAACCGCAACGATTCCAGATGTCATTGCACCAATTGAAAGTGTGACCTCTTCACAAACACAAACCTATAGCAACAAACTCGAATTCACACCTCAATGGTGCAAGGGCTGCGATATTTGTGTGCGCATGTGCCCTGAGCACTGTCTGGAACTAAACGCTGAACAAGTCGTTATTATTCCACGACCAAACGATTGTACGGGCTGCCGCATATGCGAATGGCTGTGCCCTGACTATGCAATTAAACTACATAAGACTGCGTTGGGCACGTTCCCGCAGGGTGCAGATTCATCGGAGATAAAATTAGATGCTGGCTAAACCAACACGTAAAAACGTTCAAGGCAATGCTGCCTGTGCGTTGGGGGCCATTGCTGCGGGCTGCAAATTTTACGCAGGCTACCCAATTACCCCTTCATCTGAAATTGCCGAAGGCATGGCGCGCGAGCTACCAAAAGTTGATGGTTTTTTTGTTCAAATGGAAGACGAAATCGCTTCTATGGGGGCTGTCATTGGCGCTTCCTTGGGTGGTGTAAAATCAATGACAGCAACCAGCGGCCCCGGATTTTCGTTAAAGCAAGAAAACCTTGGTTATGCGGCCATGACGGAAACCCCGTGCGTTATTGCAAATGTGATGCGCGGCGGTCCATCAACGGGTATGCCAACACGCCCTGGCCAAGGCGACATCATGCAAGCGCGCTGGGGCACCCATGGCGATCACCCCATTATTGCCTTAACGCCAGCATCGGTTGGCGAAATCTATAGTGAAACCATTCGTGCCTTCAACTTATCTGAACGATTGCGGGTGCCCGTGGTAATTTTAATTGATGAGGCCATTGGCCACCTGCTTGAAACCATTGACCTGACCCCGCCTGATCCAGAAACCTTGATAACCCGCAAATGGGCCACAGGAGACAAAGACGCATTTTTACCGTTTGCTGAAACCGACGACCTTGTGCCGCCAATGGCAAAACCGGGCGATGGTTACCGCACTCACACCACAGGATTGACCCATGATGAAAAAGGCTTTCCAACCCAAGTACCTGAAAAAGGTGAGCGCGCCGTTATGCGGCTACTTGATAAGTTAGATCACCACGCCAAGCTGATACAGTCATTTGAAGTGTTGCAATGTGATGATGCTGATGTCGTCATAACTGCTTTTGGTATTTCAGCCCGCGCAGCCAAACGGGCCGTTAAAAACTTACGCTCAAATGGCATTAAGGTTGGCTTGTTTCGGCCTATAACTTTGTGGCCATTCCCGCATGAGGCTTTTCAAAAGGCAACTAAAAATGCCACATCCGTTGTTGTTGCAGAAATGAACGCTGGGCAATTGGTGCTAGAAATTGAACGTCTGGTTAATCAAAAACAAACCGTGCACCGCCTCAACAGGATTGATGGCGAAGTTTTCACCCCGCAAGAAATTGAAACTGTTATTCAGGAGATCGTATCGTGAGTAACCAACAACACATATCAGCAGAAGAATTTGATGTTCGTGACTATATGCGGCTTGAACTTTTTCCCCACTTTTTATGCCCAGGTTGTGGTCACGGCATGGCATTGCGCGCAATGATGTGGGCGCTGTATGAGAACAATATTTCGATGGATAAACTTGCTGTTGTGTGTGGCATTGGTTGTTCTGGCCGCCTTGGGGCATATATTGATTCGAACACCTTCCACACCACTCATGGCCGCCCACTGGCGTTTGCAACAGGCTTGGCATTAGCACGGCCTGATCTACACGTTGTCGTCATTACTGGTGACGGGGATTGTCTCGCGATCGGTGGCAACCACCTCATTCACGCATGTCGGCGCAACGTCAATATGACCTGCCTAATGCTAAACAATGAAGTGTATGGCATGACGGGCGGGCAAGTCTCGCCCACCACATCGAAAGATCGATATACAACAACAACCCCTTATGGAAACCGCGAACCCGTGTTTGATGCCTGTAAATTGGCCGAGGCTGCGGGTGCAGGTTTTGTTGGTCGCGAAGTCACCATGCAAGTGCCCACCTTAAAAGACCTTATCAAGCAAGCGTTTGATTATAATGGCTTTTCATTTGTTGAAATCATCTCAGATTGCACCGAAGTGTTTGGCCGCAAAAACCAACTTGGTGAATCCGCCGAAATGATTTTGTCGCAAAAAGCGGGAACCAGACCAGATTCTTACGGCAATAAAGTTGATGAGCCTTTTCACCCCAACGCCTTGAAAACGGGTGTTTTGGCCATGACAGGAAGGCCCGAATATCGCGCCCACATGCAACCATTTAAAAAGGAGGGTTAAGCAGTGGATAAAACACTCGAAATTCGCCTTTGTGGCTCGGGCGGTCAAGGGCTTATCCTTGCAGCAGGAATATTGTCTGCAGCAATGATTTCTAAGGGGCTAAATGTTTCTCAATCACAAAGCTATGAGCCAACATCGCGCGGCGGTCTTTCACGATCCGATCTTGTCATTAGTGAAAACCCTGTTGACTTCCCTTTAGCAAACGATCTTGATTACGCAATTATTTTACACCAAATCGCCGTTGCCGATTGTGATGGGTTTTTACGCGATTCAGCCACCGTAATCACCGATAACAAAATGGTGCTCGAGCCTCCAAAGGGCCGTTTTAAATTGGTCGAATTGCCCATAAGCGAGACGGCGTTAAAGCTGGGAAACCGCCGCGTTGCCAATACGATAGCACTGGCAGCGCTCACTGCGTT
>JAMOMM010000095.1 GCA_027067085.1 Hyphomicrobiales bacterium | reverse complement strand
AAACGTCTGATGGGTGATTGACGCGTTTCCAAGAAATATCGGTAACGTGCAACAAGCCATCAATGCCGCCTAGGTCAACAAATGCACCATAATCGGTGATGTTTTTGACGATGCCTTCAACAGTTTGGCCTTCAGCAAGGTTTTTAACCAATTCAGCGCGTTGTTCTGCTCTTGATTCTTCAAGAATAGCGCGGCGTGAAACAACGATGTTGCCACGGCGTTTGTCCATTTTTAAGATTTGGAACGGCTGTGTGATGTTCATCAATGGTGTAACGTCGCGGATCGGGCGAACGTCAACTTGTGAGCCTGGCAAAAATGCCACAGCGCCACCAAGGTCAACCGTAAAGCCGCCTTTAACGCGACCAAAGATAACGCCATCAACGCGCTCATTTGCTTCAAGAGAAACTTCAAGGCGAACCCAAGCTTCTTCACGGCGCGCTTTATCACGAGATAAAACCGCTTCGCCCATGGCGTTTTCAATACGTTCTAGGAAAACTTCAACTTCGTCACCAACGCCAAGTTTTAGTTCTTCGCCAGGTGTTTGGAATTCGCGCATGGCAACGCGGCCTTCTGTTTTAAGGCCAACGTCAACGATGGCTAAATCGTTTTCAATTCCAATAATAGTGCCTTTAACAACTGTGCCTTCAAGAGGAGAGGCAGCAGAAAAGGAATCATCGAGCATGGCGGCAAAATCATCAACGCTCGGGTTTAGTGTATCGGTCATTTAAGTCCTTTTACGAATGCATTTATTTTTAAGAAAATCGCCAGTCTGTTTATGCTAAACAGCCAGTCAAAATGATACCAAAGTGATAATAATTTTCAGAAATAAAAGTCTTTTCGTATGTGGTGAATCCAAGATTCACACGGGGTTAAAAATTTTCAAAAAAATGCACTTTACGGTCAGACAACGCAAATTTGGTACATCTTGAAGAAAACAAGATAAGAAACTGAAAAATTTATATGTTCAGTTTCAAGGGTTTAGTGACTATTGATAATATCAATAGCCGTCTGGAACGCGGTTTCTATATCTAATTTTGACGTATCTAGCAAGTGGGCGTCTTGCGCGGGCACCAATGGGGCAACGCGGCGCTCAGTGTCGCGCTTGTCACGTAGCTTCAAATCGGCCAACACGGTTTCATAATTGCTCTGTTCATTTCGCCCCAATAATTCATCATGGCGGCGTTGTGCTCTGACTTGCGCGCTGGCGGTAACAAACAACTTAATTTCTGCATCTGGGCACACCACTGTGCCAATATCGCGGCCATCAAGAACGCAGCCCCCTTTGCTGATTTTTGCAGCTTGAGCAAAGCGGCGTTGAAAGCCGAGCATTTCTTTTCGAACACTTGGCATTTGAGCCACAATAGACGCATTTTCGCCAGCTTGGGCCGTTCGCAACTCATCCCCATCAAGGTCATCAAACTCTAGCTGCTGGGCCGCCGCCAACGCATCATCTTCATTGTTGGGGTCACCGCCCATTTGCACAACCTTTAAACCAACCCCGCGATACAAGCTTCCCGTATCAAGGTATTTAAAGTCGAAATGGGCCGCGATGCGTTTGGCTAACGTTCCTTTGCCAGCAGCGGCAGGGCCATCAATGGCGATAATCATTTTTCGCGGCTTTTGGTGCGCGTTGATTGCCCCATTCATTGCAAGCGTTCCGTCTCACTGATTTTGCAGCCTAATCCGTTCATCAAGTCTTCAAATTCAGGAAAGCTTGTGGCAATGATGTTGCCATCATCGACCGTAACCGGTTCTTGAGTACACAGGCCTAAAACCATAAATGACATGGCGATGCGGTGATCCATGGCGGTTTTAACAAACCCGCCGCCTTGAACCGCTTCATTGCCTGCCCCATCGACTTCCATCCAATCAGGGCCAGAGCGCACGGCAATTGCGTTGGCTTTTAAGCCATCACAAACAACAGCGAGGCGGTCACATTCTTTAACCCGTAGTTCGCCAATGCCTTCCATGCGTGTGGTGCCACTGGCAAAAGCTGCCGCAATGGCCAGCACGGGGTATTCATCAATCATTGATGGCGCGCGCTCTGCTGGCACGGTGACCCCTTTAAGAAGACTGCTTTTTACCACAACATCACCAAGGCGTTCACCGCCTGACACCGTGTCATTGATGATTGTAATATCCGCGCCCATTTCGATCAGCGTATCAATAAGGCCAACGCGGGTTGGATTGAGCAAAATGTTTTCAATTGTGATGTGCGATCCTTTGGTTATTACCCCAGCAACAATAGCAAAAGCGGCAGAACTTGGATCTCCTGGCACAATAACATCACAAGCTGTAAGTTCATGTTGGCCTTCAACTGAAATCAGCCGGCCATCGTCAGTTTCTTCAACACTAATTTTTGCCCCAAAAGCTTGCAGCATTTTTTCCGTATGGTCACGTGTTGCTTCAGGTTCAAAAACGCTGGTTGTGCCAGGCGCATTTAGCCCTGCAAGCAAAACGGCAGATTTCACCTGAGCTGAGGCAACTGGTAAAGTGTATTGAACAGGAGTTGCGTTTACAGCCCCTTTAATGCGCATGGGCAGCATTTCACCCTCTAAGGTGTCAATCTGTGTGCCAAACAACCGTAACGGGTCTGTGATGCGTTTCATTGGCCGTGAGCGTAAAGAATCATCGCCGGTAAATTTTACAGTAATCGGGCATGTGGCAACGAGTCCTGCACACAACCGAACCCCAGTGCCAGAATTGCCAAAATCAATAATATCGTGTGGTTGGTTAAACCCGCCGACACCAAGACCGCTGACTTTCCATATGCCACCTTTTTCAGGATCGTTATAGCGCTCAACGGTCGCGCCAAGGGCTGCCATTGCTTTTGCCGTGTTAATCACATCTTCTGCCTCTAAAAGGCCTGTGATAGAGCTTTGGCCGATTGCCATGGCAGAAAACATCAGCGCGCGGTGGGAAATTGATTTGTCGCCTGGCACTTGTATGGTGCCACGAAGGTCATTGGCAGCTTGGGATTTTAATGGGCGTTGATCGGTATGAGACATAGTCATTCACTTAAACAAAAATTGGCATAATTTGAAGTTTGTGGTCCTAACACATACAAGCCATAAGCACCATATTGAGTTTTTGAGTGGTTTATAGGAATGCAGGTAGAATCACTTTGGTTTTGACAAGTTGGTCTAGGCATGGCATGGGATGCGCCAGCAATAACTTTGAAGCTGGATTTATTTCATTTTAAGTGATAATTCAGTGACAGTGCAATTCATAATATTAAAGGACGACCATCGTGATTGATGCGGAATTAGGAAAAAAACTTGTATGCCCGTCATGCGCCGTAAAGTTTTACGATCTTATGCAAGATCCGGCAGTATGCCCAAAATGTGGAACCATTTTCACAGCTGACCCTATTTTGCCATCTAAAGAAGATCGCCCGCCAGCAACTGAAGAAAAACCTGCTGAAGAAGAGAAAAAAGAAGAAGAGAAAACAGAAGAAGTCGAAATCGAAGCCGAAGTTATCAGCATTGAAGACATCATCGAAGAAGATGATGACGACGATGATGATGAGTTGGCAGCCATCAAAGATGTTGATCTTGGCGTTGATGATGACAAAGTCGAGCCAACCAGTGGGGAAGATGATAACACCTTCCTAGATGTTGG
>JAMOMM010000094.1 GCA_027067085.1 Hyphomicrobiales bacterium | reverse complement strand
GCACATGCCACCAAGAATGTTGCTTTTAAAAATAGTATCGGCCGCACCATCTGGATTGTCGGTGGAAATTTCACGGATGAAAAGAGGAATGTCGATGGATGTTGGGCAAGCCTCCATACACGGAGCGTCGTGACAAAAATAACAGCGATCAGATTCAATTTTTGCCTTGTTCGGGGACAATGGTGGGTGCAGATCACTAAAGTTTTCCACATAGCTTAGCGGATCTAAGCGCCCGCTGCTTATGCCCGCTTTTGATGTTTGGCTCACTTTTCATTCCTCCCAAAACGACTGATACACTTGTGCAATACTGGCGTTTGTTTGCATTTCACCTTTTAGTATGCTTCACTATTGCAGAAACCTGACCGTTTGGTCAATTAAATTTTGTAACTATTAAAAACAAATATTGCCACAGAGGTTTTCTCGGTTCAGTCTTTACGCAGGAAAATAAACAAAACGATAAAAGGGAGAAGTGATATGACGAATTTTAAAAATTTAGACCGCCGCCATTTTATGCAATTGGCCGCTCTTGCTGCAGGTGCATCGGCGATGCCCAGTGCTGCTTTTGCAGCTGGTAAAATTAAGGTTGCTGGTATTTACACCCAACCTATTCAACAAAAATGGGATGCGCGTTTGCATCTTGCCCTTGATGCGGCACAAAAAGCTGGCACCATCGATTATAAGTTCTCAGAAAAAGTTGCCAATACTGACTATGTTCGCGTGCTGCGTGAGTATGCAGAATCTGGCGTTCAGCTAATTGTTGGTGAAGCTTTTGGTATCTCTAAAGAAGCGCGTAAAGTGGCTGATGATTATCCAAATGTTGCTTTCCTTATGGGCGACCCGTTCAAACCCCATGGCAAAAACTTTTCCGTGTTTGATAACTACATTCACGAGCCTTGCTACCTAATGGGCATGATCGCAGGCTCGATGACCAAATCCAATAAAATTGGTATGGTTGGCGGCTATCCAATCGGCGAAGTAAACCGTTTGTTCCACGCCTTTATGAATGGCGCACGGGCCACCAATCCTAAAGTTGAATTTAAAGTCAACTTCATTGGTTCTTGGTATGATCCACCCAAAGCCAAAGAAGCAGCCTTTGCTCAAGTCGAAACTGGCGTTGATATTTTATACGCTGAACGCGCTGGCGTTGTTGATGCGGCCCGTGAAAAAGGCATTCTGGCATTCGGCAATGTGAACGACATGAACAAAGAAGAAAATGGCAAAGACGTGGTGGTCACTTCAGCGCTTTGGCATATGGAAGCTGCGATCAATTATGCCATCGCACAAGTTGCTGCGGGCAAATTTAAAGCTGAAGACTATAAAGAATGGACCATGATGGTCAAAGGCGGGGCAACTTTAGCGCCGTATTATGAGTTCGATAGTAAAATTTCTGCGGACATCAAAGCCAAAGTGGCCAAAGTGAAAGCCGACATTTTAGCGGGTACTTACGTCGTTGAAATCAACGATAAAAAGCCAGCTTCAACGTACTAATTATTCGTTGAATAAACGCACAATCCTGGCGGGCCTATCGATACCTGATAGGCCCGTTTGAATTTTTATCGAGATTGGTCGCCCCTATGGCAAACTTACAAATCAAAAGCGTAACTAAACGCTTTGGCTCTCTTGTGGCTAATGATGCCGTTTCATTGGCAGTGTCAAGCGGTGAAGTCGTTGCTCTTTTGGGTGAGAACGGTGCTGGTAAAACCACCTTGATGAACATTTTATTTGGCCACTATGTTGCCGATGAAGGCTCTATTGAAATTGACGGCAAACAACTACCGTCTGGCTCCACCGATGCCGCCATTAAAGCTGGCGTTGGCATGGTCCATCAGCACTTTACCTTAGCTGAGAATATGAGCGTTTTGGACAACATCATGCTCGGCACTGAAAGTATGTGGTCGTTAAAGTCTGATGTAAAAGCGGCGCGTAAAAAGCTCGAAAGACTTGCCGTTGATTACGGCCTAGAAACACAACCTGACGCAATTGTAGGTGAACTTTCAGTGGGCGAGCGCCAGCGGGTAGAAATTCTCAAGGTTTTATATCGCGGCGCAAAAATTCTTATTCTTGATGAGCCAACCGCCGTCTTAACACCAGCTGAAGCTGACCAGCTTTTTGAAAACCTTCGCACCATGGTCAAAAACGGCATGTCAGTGATTTTTATTTCGCACAAGTTGCACGAGATTATGGCCATATCCAATCGTGTTTGCGTGTTGCGTCATGGGGCGATGGTGGGTGAAGTGGAAACAAAACAAACAACCAAAGAAGCTCTTGCCGAATTAATGGTTGGGCGGGCGATTGCTCGGCCCAAAGCAAAACCATCAACGCCCGGCAAGCTGGTGATTGAACTGAAAAGCCTCAGTCTACCCGCAACCAATGACTCCAGTGTCGCGCTTAAAAACATCAATTTACAAATTAGACAAAATGAAATTGTCGCCATCGCTGGAGTGGCGGGAAATGGCCAACGCGAATTGGCTGAAATTTTAAGCGGCCTAACAAACTGGAAGCAAGGCCAACTTCTTGTCGATGGCAAAGAGGTCACAAAACCTAGCCCCCAAAAATTCCTCGATATGGGCTTTGGCCGCATTCCTGAAGACCGCCACCACACAGGCACCGTTGGCGAGATGACGGTGTGGGAAAACTTGATGTCAGAAAAATTGCGCCACAGCCCAATGTGGCGGGCAGGCATGTTTATTGATTTTGCCTCGTGCCGAAAGTCTGCTGAAAACTTGATTAAACAATTTGATATTAGATGCGATTCTATGGAAACGCCTGCGCGGTTATTATCTGGCGGCAACATGCAAAAACTAATCCTAGCGCGTACCTTAACCGCCTTCCCAAGGTTCATTTTGGCCAATCAACCCGTGCGCGGGCTTGATGAAGGTGCGATAGCTTTTGTCCATGAGCAACTTTTAAACGCCCGTGAAACAGGGGTTGGCATATTGTTGATTTCAGAAGACTTAGACGAAGTATTCTCAATCGCTGATCGTGTGGCGGTGATGTATCACGGTGAATTAAGCCCATTGTTAGATGTCAGAGATACCGACATCGCCACCATTGGGGCGATGATGGGTGGCGAAAAGATAAGCGTTAAGGGCAGGGCTGCATAATGCAAATTGAACCTCGCCAAGACATCACCACCACACGCATTATTTTAGCGCCTGTTATCGCTATATTGGTTGCCTTTATTTTGTGTGCGGGTCTCATTATGTGGACGGGCGAATCTGTGCTTGAGGCCTACGGGCATTTGTTTAAAGGCGGGTTTGGCTCTCGCTTTGCAATTTCCGAAACCCTCAATCGTTCCACCCCGCTGATTTTTACTGGCCTTGCCGCTGCCGTGGCGTTTCGGGCCAAGTTTTGGAACATTGGCGCTGAGGGTCAGTTGTATTTCGGCGCATTGGCCGCCACCTTGCTCGGTACAGGTGCGATCACTTTGCCATCGTATTTAATGATCCCGTTTTTGTTTCTTGTCGGCGCGTTTGCAGGCGGCATGGCGCTTATTGGGCCAGTGTTTTTAAAGAATAAACTTAAAGTGGATGAGGTTGTCACCACTTTGTTGCTCAATTTCGTCATCCTTTTATTGGTCAATTTCTTGCTCGAAGGCCCGCTGCGCGATCCCATGTCGATGGGGTGGCCA